>PDPC01000204.1 GCA_002747355.1 Pseudomonadota bacterium
TCGGTTGCTTGCTACCAGCAGGCGCCCTCCTCGCTCCTACGCCGTGATTCCGCATCCTTCGCGCAGCTCGGTCCGGTAAGCTGATCAGCGCTCTAGCGGAGCTCGAGGAGGGTCACGGCGTCGCCGCCTTCTTCGGGATCGGCCTCGCGGGTGTCGGCTATCACCGGCGAGCGTTGGACGTGCTCGCGGATCGCGCTTCTGAGCGCGCCGGTGCCCCGTCCGTGGAGCGCGTAGACGTTGTCGCGGCCCTCGAGGAGCGCCTGATCGAGGAAGGCGTCGAGCTCACGCAGGGCCTCGTCGACACGCTTGCCGCGGAGGTCGAGGGTGTTGTCGACGGTGCGCCCTTGCGTCGGAACGACCTTTGGGCCGTCGAGCCGTGGATCGCCGCCACGACGCTTCGTGGTCCCGGCGCGCTTCAGCGCACGCGCCCTGGTATCGGTCGGGACCTTCAGCTCGTCGACCGAGACCAGGGTACGCATCCCGCCAAAGCGGACCTCCACCCGGCCCTTACGCGGCGCGCTCAGCACCTCGGCGCTCCCGCCGAGGCGCGTCACGTAGACCTCAGACCCCGGGCTCAGATCCTCGATGGCCAGGGGCTTGGTCTCCGGTGGCTCTGGGCGCGGCTCGTGGCTGCCGATCGCTCGCGCGGCGCCGCTGACCTGCCGATCGAGCTGACGCAGCTTCTCTTCGTCGAGCTTGCCCTCGCGCAGAGCTTTGCGCGCCCGCGACAAGTCGACGCGCGCGCTCTTCAGCTCCGCCAGCGCCTCGCCGTGGCCGCGTCCCAGGGCACGCTGGCCTTGCTCCTTCAGCTCCGCCAGCTTGCGCCGGTGGCGCCGCTCCAGCTCGTCGGCCTGGGCTCGCGCCTTGCGCGCCTCGTCTTGCTCGGCCAGCAGCTTGCTGCGCTGATCGGCCAGGTCTTTGAGCAGGGCTGAGAGCTCGTTTTCGGCGTGCTCGAGCAGGCTCTCGGCGCGCTGCGCCACCCGCTCGGCGAGGCCGAGCTTGCGCGCCACGGGCAGCGCGAAGGACGTCCCCGGCGTGCCGATGTGTAGCGTGAAGGTCGGCTGCATCTGCTCGAGATCGAAGCCGACGTTGGCGTTGACGAAGCGATGATCGTGAGTCGGCAGCGCCTTCAGCCCCTCATAGTGGGTCGTCACCAGGAGCTGGCCTGTCCGATTCACCAGCTCCTCGAGCAGCGCCCGCGCCAACCCTTCGCCCTGCCGCGGGTCCGTGCCGGTGACGATCTCATCGATCAGCACCAGCGAGCGCTGGGGTGCCCTCCTTCGAGGCGAGCTCGGCTGCTCGATCGTCGTCGTGACCTCGTCACGTTCGAGCAGCGAGAGGAAGTCCAGCAGCTGCTTGAGGTGGGCGGTGAAGGTGGAGAGGTTCTGTTCGAGGCTCTGGGCGTCACCGATCTCGGCCAGCACGCGGCGGTAGATTGGGATCTCGCTGTCTGGATCCACCGGCAGCAGGAGCCCCCCGCGGAC
>PDPC01000207.1 GCA_002747355.1 Pseudomonadota bacterium
CGGTTGCTTGCTACCAGCAGGCGCCCTTCTCGCTCCTACGCCGTGATTCCGCATCCTTAGCGCAGCTCGGTCCGGTAAGTTGATCAGCGCTCTAGGAGCACCCCTACACATGCCTCCGTCGCCGAAAACCGCGCTGCCGGTCGCGTTCTAGGCTTCAGCAAGCTCGCCGTACCCAACCCTAGGGCTCATGTCTTCGGCTACGAAATCGGCGCGGCAGC
Source organism: Pseudomonadota bacterium (assembly GCA_002747355.1). GTDB lineage: Bacteria > Myxococcota_A > Polyangia. The sequence continues at coordinate 219 of PDPC01000207.1, forward strand.
TCAGCACCCGGCTCGGTCCCGAAGGTGTAGGGGGCTCCTATGTCGACAAGCTCATCGCGTTGCCCGAGCTCGAGGCAGTGATAACCTCCTCCTGCATCATCCAAGAGCGGGGACACAGGGAGACGCGATGGCAGAGACGAACAGGCGGCCAAGGCAGCGGCCCTACGGCACCAGCGGCATCACCGTCAGCGAGCTGGCGTTCGGCGCTGGGCACCTAGGCGGCGCTGACCTCGACGACGAGCGGGCGCGAGCGCTGGTCTCGGCGGTCGTCGACAGCGGCGCCAACCTGATCGACACGGCGCCGAGCTATGGTTGCTCGGAGACGCGGCTAGGCAAGATCCTCGGCGGCGATACCTCGACGCATGTGCTGCTCTCGACGAAGGTCGGCTATGGCGTGCCCGGCGTCGGCGACTGGACAGGCCCCTGTATTACCAAGGGGATCGAGGTCGCCTGTCGTAAGCTCCGGCGAGAGCAGATCGATCTCGTGCACTTGCACTCGTGCGGGCGAGACGTGCTCGAGCGAGGTGAGGTGATCGAGGCGCTCCTCGCCGCCCGCCAAGCGGGCAAGGTCCGCCTGGCGGCCTACTCGGGCGATGGTGAGGCGCTCGAGTGGGCGATCGACTCCGGCCACTTCGACGGCGTTCAATGCTCCTACAACCTCGTCGATCGCGCCGCCGCCGACGCGATCGGTCGCGCCGCCAGAAAGGGGATGGGCGTGATCCTCAAGCGACCGCTCTGTAACGCCGTCTGGCGCTTCGACGAGCGGCCCGAGGCGTTCGATCTGAGCAGCTATTGGGATCGCTGGCAGGCGCTGCAGCTCGGCGACGGCGACCGCGCGCAGGCGCTCCCCTTCGCGCTGAGGGTGGAGGGAGCGAGCTGCGCGATCGTGGGGACGTCGAGGCGAGCGCATTGGCAGCAGGCCGTGGAGGCCAGCGCGCGAGCGCTGACAGACGCGCAGCTCGAGCGATACTGGGAGCGCTATGCGCAGGTCGGCGCGAGTTGGCCAGGCCTGATCTAGATCAGGACTCGGGGGTGCTCTCAAGAGCTTCCCCACACAGTCGGGACCGAGCCGGGTGCTGAGCTGCCGGAGCCGCTTTCGTAGCCGAAGACACGAGCCATACGGGCGGTACGGCGAGCTCTCTGAGGCCTAGAGCGCTGACCAACTTACCTCCCGTCGCTGCGCTGGTCTGCGAAATCACGGCGGTTGTTGCTCGTCGGTTGCTTGCTACCAGCAGGCG
>PDPC01000078.1 GCA_002747355.1 Pseudomonadota bacterium
GCTGGTCTGGCAAGGTGGCACCTGTCGCTCGGCAGCGTGACAGTCTGTCCAAGTTCTTGAATTCGCGCGGCTTTCCGGTCTTCGCGTCGAGTCGTCGGGATTGGCAAGCGCCTTGAAGGGTGTGGCAGCGAGTTCCTGCACAGCCACGATCTCAGCGAGTTCCTGCACAGCCACGTTCTCTGGAGGTAGCCGATGTCCCACCCTACGATTCTGCTTGTCGACGACGAACAGGCCAACCTCGAGTCGCTCTCTCGGATCTTCAAGCGCGAGGGCTTCGCGGTGATCACGGCGTCTGATGGTAAGCAAGGGCTCGAGGAGCTGCGCCGTCATCCGATCAATGTGCTCGTCACCGACCTGGTGATGCCGGGGATGACCGGGGTCGACCTGCTGAAGGCCGCACGTTCGGTCGCGCCGGAGACGGAGGTGGTGTTGATGACCGCCTACGGCACGGTCGAAAACGCCGTCGAGGCGATGAAACAGGGCGCCTACGACTTCGTTACCAAGCCGCTGAAGCGCGCCCACATCGTCGGCGTTGTCCGACGCGCGCTGGAGAAGCAGTCTCTGGTGGTCGAAAACCGCGCGCTGCGAGCCCAGCTCGAGGCCACGCGGCGCCGGCCTATCGTTGGCAACTGTCTGGTCTGGAGGCGGACGATGGACGTCGTGCTCCAGGCCGCCCCGAGCTCGGCGACGGTGCTCTTGATGGGTGAGAGCGGCACCGGAAAAGAGCTTTTAGCTCGGGCACTTCACGACAACAGCTCCCGCGCCAGCGAGCCCTTCATCGCCGTCAACTGCGCGGCGATCCCGGAGTCGATCCTCGAGGCCGAGCTCTTTGGATACGAGAAGGGGGCCTTCACCGGCGCAGTCAGCCGCAAAGATGGGCGCTTCAGCCTCGCGCACGGGGGGACGCTCTTTCTCGACGAGATCGGTGAGATCAGCCAACAAGTTCAGGTGAAGCTGCTTCGCGTGCTGCAAGAGGGCGAGTTCGATCGACTCGGTGGAAAGACCGAGCGGGTCGACATCCGCCTCGTCGCGGCGACCAACCGTGACCTCAGCGAAGAGGTTCGCTCCGGGCGCTTTCGAGAAGACCTTTACTACCGCCTCAACGTGATCGGCCTGCAGGTGCCGCCGCTTCGCGAGCGCGTCGAGGACGTCCCTCTCCTCGCCGACGTCTTCCTCCGGCGCTACGGCGAGAAAAATAGCAAGCAAATCAGAGGTTTTACGCGTGGAGCAATGGACCGCTTGACCAGCTACCTGTGGCCCGGCAACGTCCGCGAGCTTGAGAACGTGGTCGAGCGCGCTGTGGTGTTGACCAAAGGGCAGGTGATCGATGAAGACGACCTCCCCCAAGACCTCTTCGGCGCGCGCGGTGACGGGCGGTCGATCAGCGTTGCGATCGGCACGCCGCTCGAGGAGGTCGAGCGGCGTCTGATCTTCGAGACCCTGCGTCACACCAAGGGCGATAAGCGCTTGGCGGCACAGCTGCTGGGGATCGCGACGCGCACGATCTACCGTCGGCTGGAGGCGGTGCGTGAAGACGATGTGGATGGTGGAGCCCGAACTCCGACGGATGGTGACAGCCCTGAGCTGGCCGCGAACGGCGGCTGACGTCGGTCACTGCGTCAGATTGGCACAGCTCGAGGTCCGCGCGGTGGTCGGATTGCCAATCTGGCGCAGCTCACTCGCGGGTACCAGAAAAAGTCGTGATTCAATGCGCTTAGGCAGTGGAGCTATTGGTTCACATGTTGCATGCTTGGTCCTCGAGCCTCCGGTTCGAGGATGAGCACGGAAACCGGGGCCTTTGCATCCACATTTGCCGAGCAACGTCGATGAATGTCATCCTGCGGAAATACTTTTGGATCTTCAACCTGCTGGTGATCACGGGCTGCGCCTACTTCGCCGCCTCGTCGATCCACAGCTGCGCGATGATCGGCCGCCCCTGGATGGCGGCGCCGGCGCCGTCGAGCCGCTCGTCGGGGTTGCCGACCTCGAGCGCGCTCCGTCGCCATCGCGACGTCACCACCATCCTGGCCCGCAACATCTTTTGTTCGAGCTGTGAGCCCGCCGCAGAGGTCGCCGTGAAGACGACCAGCCCCGACCCGGCCGCCGCCGGGACGCCTACGGTCGATGGCGCGGCGGTGAAGAGCACGCTCAACTTGCAGCTGATCGCGACGCTGGTCAGCGAAGAGGACAAGAAGTGGTCCTACGCGGCCCTGCTCCATCCTGACGACAACAAGACCCGGCTCTACCCGATCGGCAAGAAGCTCGCGGGGATCGAGGCGACCGTGGTCGACGTACTCGAGCGGCGAGTGCTGCTCTCCCGCGAGGGGCGCACGGAGTACATCGAGCTCGGCCAGGGGGGGCAGCGGCAGGTCGCGAGCACGTCGCCGCGCGCCCAGCCAGCGCGGCGGCCCTACCGCTCCGCGTTCTCGCGCTTTACCAAGTCGATCGCCGAAGGGGTCAAGAAGGTCGGCCCTGGCAAGTACGAGATCAAGCGCAGCGCGCTAAACAAGGTCCTCGGCAACACCACGATGCTCGCCCGCTCGGCGCGCATCGTCCCCAGCGTGCGCAACGGCAAGCCCAACGGGTTCAAGCTCTACGCGATCCGGCCGGGCAGCGTCTACTCGCTGATCGGTATGCAGAATGGCGACACGATCCACGCGATCAACGGGCGCGCCATCACGACGCCGGATAAGGCGCTGGCGGTCTACACCAAGGTGCGGACCGCCAGCCACCTCACCATCGCCTTCACCCGCCGCGGTAAGGCTGTAACTCATGACTACACGATTCGCTGATGGCACGAGCTGAGCGAGATATGCGGATAACGATGGACACGCAGCGGTTGAACGAAAACAGCAGCGAGATCGGCGCCTCGTGGCGCCGCGCGAGGCGTCATGCGGTCGTCGAGATGGCGCGCAACGGGCGCCAAAGGGCGATGAAGACGCAGAGGGTCTTGGCGCTGCTGGTCGCGGCGGCGGTGCTCTTTGGCGGTGAGGCGTTGGCGCAGCAAAAGAGGCCATCTCCACAGGAGCGCGAGCGCCAAGCCGCGGAGTCGCGCAAGCGTCATGAGGAGCAGCTCAAGCGGGCGCGTATACTCCGCCGGGCTCGCGCGGCCCGTCGGCGGGCGCGGCAGAAGACGCGAACTCGGGCCGCCATGGGCGACCGTGATCGCGATCGCGATATGCGCCCGACGCCAAAGCGCCCGGTCATGCCCCTCGCTGCCGCCGCGACGGGAGCTGCGGGCAAGAAGAAGGCTAGCGACGCTGTCCCGGGCGAGAAGGAGTTCAACGAGTGCGTCAAGATCCCGCGTCGTCGCCGGATCAAGGTCACGCTCAAGCCCGACTCCGACCTCAAGGACTTGGTCGCCTGGATCAGCTCGATGACGTGCAAGAAGTTCATCCTCGCGTCGAACCTGCGCGCGCAGAAGGTCACGCTGGTCTCGCCCGTGCCGGTCACGGCGGCGACGGCCTACCGCGCCTTCATCAGCGCCCTCGACGTGATGGGCCTCACCGTCGTACCCACCGGCCGCTATCTCAAGGTCGTCCAGGGGAACTGGGCGATCCAATCGAACGTGCCGACCTACACCTATCGGCAGCGCCGACGCCTTCCACGCTCCGACCAGATCGTGACCCAGATCGTCCAGGTCAAGCACGTCGACGTGAACCAGCTGCTGCTGGTCTTCAACAAGATGAAGTCGCGCTCAGGCGACGTCACGGCCTATCGCCCGGCGAACTCGCTGATCGTCACCGACGGCGCCAATCGGATCCGCCGGATGCTTCGCATCCTCAAGGAGCTCGACGTGCCGACCGCGGGGGAGAAGATCTGGGTCGTGCGGCTGGCCAACGCAGACGCCGAGGAGGTCAACAAGATCCTGCAGCAGATCTTCGCGCAGAAGCGCACCACCACGCCCACCACTCGCGTGCGATCGGCGACCCCCCGCGGTGGCGTGAAATACCCTCGGACGGCGGCGCGTAAGCGCCGGGAACGCAAGGCCGATAACTCGGCCGACGCTCAGGCCTCGAAGATCGTCACCGACCCGGCGACGAACTCGCTGATCATCATCGCCACCGCCTCGGCGTTCCAGAAGATCGCCTCGCTGATCCGCAAGCTCGACGTCGAGAGCGAGGGGGTCAACCAGCGGATCCACGTCTACTATCTGGAGAACGGTGACGCCGACGAGATGGCGCAGACGCTGGCGGGGCTGACCAGCGGCGCGGCTGGTAGACGCGGTCGCACCCGTGGCCGCGTGCGGCGAGGTCGTCCTGCCGCGCGACGACGAGGTCGCAGCCGCGGCTCGAGCGGCCCGGCGACGCTCTTCGAGGGGGACGTGAAGGTCAACGCCGACAAGGCGACCAACTCGCTGGTGATCGTCGCCTCAACCAAGGACTACCTCTCCCTGCGTCGCGTGATCCGTCGCCTCGACATCCCCCGCCGGCAGGTCTTCATCGAGGCGGTGATCATGGAGGTCTCCCTCGACAAGAACAACCAGCTCGGCTTCGCCTATCACGGCGGCAAGATCTTCGGCGAGGGCGACTCCCAGTCGCTCGGCTTCGGCGCCGTCCAGCATCAAGGCTGGCAGTCGCTGGTGATCGATCCGCTCTCGCTGATGGGCCTGGCGGCGGGCGCCCGCGGGGCGGTGATCAACAGCTCCGCAAAGCTGCTCGGCATCTCAGCGGATATCCCCGGCTTCGGCGTGATGTTTCAGGCGATGCAGAACGACAACAACATCAACGTGCTCTCGTCGCCGCATATCCTCACCACGGACAACGAGCAGGCCGAGATCACAGTAGGCCAGAACCTGCCCTTCCAGGGCGCCTTCCTCGGCGGCAGCCTCGGCGCCGCGGCCGGCGCGGCCGGCGCGTCGAGCTTTCTCCCTCAGGTCTCGGTGCAGCGACAGGACGTGGCGCTGAAGCTGAAGCTGACGCCTCACGTCAACGACAGCGACATGGTGCGCCTCGAGCTCGAGCAGGAGGTCTCGGACATCGCCTCGGCCAACTTCAACGGCCTCGGCCCAGCGACCTCCAAGCGCACGGCGAAGACCACCGTGGTGGTCCGCGACCAGCAGACCGTGGTGATCGGCGGGATGATGCAGGAGCGCGTGACCAACAACGTCAGCAAGGTGCCGCTCCTCGGCGACATCCCGATCTTGGGCTACCTGTTTAAGTACCGCACCAAGTCGACGCTGAAGACCAACCTGATGATTATCCTCACCCCCTACGTGATCCGCGATCAGAGCGACCTGCGGCGCATCTTCAAAAAGAAGCTGCGGGAGCGGCGGGAGTTCATCGATCGCTACACCTCGTTCAAGCCCCATGACATTGGCCATGATATCGATTATCGGCATAAGCGTGGGCTGCTGTCGGAGATCAACCGCGTCGGGATTCAGATCGAGAAGGAGTCGACGCTGCTGAAGCAAGCGCAGCAGAAGACCTCCGGCGAAGTCGAGGGCGTCGACATGCCCCGTGGCATGGGTCGCGACGCCAGCGGTGGTGACGTCGCGCCGGCGACGAAGATGCCAGAGAAACCCCCAGGGCATAACCCGCGTCTGCACCGCTTACGCTCGGTGCGGATCCGCGGCGGGGCGACGGTGCGCTAGATGAGCGAACTGAGCAGGATCCTGCTGCGCGACACGGCCCTGACACGCGCTCAGCTCGACGAGGCGCTGCAGACGATGCGCGTTGATGGGGGCACCCTCACCGAGGTGCTGCTATCGAGCCGGGCGTTGCCCGAAGACGACCTCCTGCGCGCCGTGGCCCAGCAGCAGGGGCTGGTCTTTCTCAATAAGCTCGAGCTCGACGAGGTCGACGGCGAGCTGGTCGAAGACCTCCCGATCAACTACGCCAAGACGCACCTGATGCTCCCGTTGCACCGGGAGGCGGGGGCGATCAAGGTCGTGATGGCGAACCCCGACGCGATCTTCGCGGCCGACGACCTGCGGACGATGCTCGACGGTGAGATCACCCCGGTGCTGGCTTCGAGCGAGCAGGTCCTCGACCTGATCAACCGCACCTACGCCAAGCTCCAGACCGGCGGCGTCGACCTCGAGAGCGACGACGAGTTCGCGGGCAACGCGGAAGAGCAGATCGACATCCTCGACTCCACCGATGACGCGCCGATCATCAAGTGGGTCAACTCGCTAATCTTCCAAGCGGTCAAGGAGCGCGCCTCGGATATTCATATCGAGCCAGGTGAGCGCGAGGTGATCGTGCGCTACCGCATCGACGGGGTGCTCTACGAGCAGACCAAGGCTCCGCGAAACGCCGCGGCGAGCATCACCGCTCGCGTCAAGATCATGGCCGGGCTGAACATCGCCGAGAAGCGCCTCCCCCAAGATGGTCGCATCCGCCGGCGCATCGCCGGCAAGGACATCGATATGCGCGTCGCAACGGCGCCGACGGCGCGCGGTGAGCGGATCACGATTCGTCTGCTCGACAAGACCGCGGTGGTGCTCAACCTCGCCGATATCGGCTTTGGCCCCGACCACCTGCGCGAGATGAACGAGCTGATCCGGCGCCCCAACGGCATCGTGTTGGTCACTGGCCCCACCGGTAGCGGCAAGACGACCACGCTCTACGCCTCCCTCTCCGAGATCAACGCACCGGATAAGAACATCCTCACCATCGAGGATCCGGTGGAGTACCAGCTCGAGGGCATCAGCCAGACGCAGGTCAACTCGAAGATCGATCTGACCTTCGCCAGCGGGCTGCGCTCCTTTCTGCGTCATGACCCGGACGTGATCATGGTCGGTGAGATCCGCGACCTGGAGACCGCGGAGATCGCGATCCAGGCCTCGCTCACCGGTCACCTCGTCTTCTCCACGTTACACACCAACGACGCGCCAGGCGCCATCACGCGCCTGATCGACATGGATGTCGAGCCCTTCCTCGTCGCCTCCTCGGTGCTCGCCCTTCTGGCGCAGCGGCTGGTCCGAAAGGTCTGCCCCGAGTGCAAGGTGCTCAAGCCCGTCACCGCTGATGAGGTGGCAGGGTTGGGCATGTCGATGGACGAGTACCACGGCTCGGCGGGGGCGGACTTCGGCTTCCACGACGAGCGGCGTCCGCCGCCGCCAGCGGGGATGGCTTATCACGCCGCGGGCTGCTCGTCCTGTCTCAACACGGGCTACTCGGGCCGCCTCGGCATCTACGAGCTCTTGCCGATGGACGATATGGTGCGCTCGATGGTGCTCAAGCGTACAGACGCAAACTCGATCAAGCGCAAGGCCGTGGAGGCCGGCTCCTACCGCACCCTGCGGCAGGACGGCG
>PDPC01000079.1 GCA_002747355.1 Pseudomonadota bacterium
CCTAGACGGCCAACACACCAGCATCAGCCTGCCTACAGCCTTTGCGCCACACGTCCGCGCGCACTGGTCGACTTGAGCGTAGCGAATCAAGCTCCTAGGAGCTTCCCCACAGAGTCGGGACCGAGGAGCCGGGTGCCGAGCGGCTGCGCCGCTTTCGTAGCCGAAGACATGAGCCCTACAGGTGGTACGGCGAACGTTCTGAGGCCTCGAAGGCGGCCGGCAGCGCTATGCCCGGCGACGAAAGGCATGTGTGGGGGGGCTCTTAGGCTGTGGCGGCGGCTTCCTCATCGCCGCCACCGGGGGGCGGGTTCAGCGCTGGGAGGGCGTCTAGGTTGGCTGCGATCTCGAGCACCTCTTCGCGTACCGAAGACCGCAGGGTCTCATAGATGAAGTCGTGAACGTCGAGGAGGTCTGTGGGGGGCAGCCCCGCTTCGGTGAGCTTGGTCCGCAGCTCATGGGCCATCGCACGGTAGCGGCGATAGGCGGCCGCGGTGGGGCGCGCCGAGTGCTTCAGCCGCGGGGCGAGCCATAGGGCTTGTTGACGAAAGGTGCTCGGACGCACGCAAACGTGCTCCAGCGGCGAGAGCAGCGCCAACGGCGCGGTGACCAGCTCCCAGCTGTCGATGTCGAGGGCGCTGGCCAGCTCAGCGAAGCGCTCGTCGACCGTGCCCTCGCCATAGAGCAGCTCGCGTAGCGCCTTTGCTGCGCGGGGGCGGCGACGAGCCGAGAGGCCGCGCAGATCGGAGACGCGCTTCGAGGTCACGAGGTTGGACTTGTCCAGCACCCGGGCCAGAGCCTCGATCACGCCGTCGTGATCCCCGGCTTCGAGGAGCTCGTCGAGCGCCGGCTGGTTGAGCTCGCTGCGAGCTGCCTCGATCGTCGGATCCCGATGCCGTTTGAGCTTGCGCTTGGCGTTGCGCATCTGCTTTCGCCAGGGCTCGCCCTCGAAGCCCTCCTCGAAGGTCTGCTTGAAGTAGGCGATCTGCGCTGGAAGTGGCACGGGCTTCTGTCCCGTGCGGTTGGCTGCTTCGCTTCGGCCACGCGCCTTGTCCAGGCGAGCGAAAGCGACCTCGGTCCGGTCGAAGGGCGGGTCGACCGCCTCGAGCATGCCCAGGAAGTCGGCGCTGAACACGCGCGCTTCGCCGTCTTCGAACTGCAGGGCACGTTTACCGTTGCGCTCCCAGAGCACCACGCCGAGACCCCATTGTGGGCGACGCTTGTGGCGATACAGGACGCGATCGTGATTGGCAGCCGTGGCTTCCGTCATGAGCTCTCCTCGTGCTGAGACGTCGTGCAGGTCATATCGGCGCGCGATGCGCCATGGAAGGGTCAGGTGACCTCTCCTGCTTCGACTGGCGGTTCTCTGCGAAACCAGAGGCGCCAGACCGACGACGCATTCGCTGATAACACTGCGAATTATGGCACGCTCCATGCTCGCCGTCAAGCCTCGGGCCAGTTTGTGGGTCGCTAAAGCAACGATTGTTCCGACGGCAAGCCCTTGTCATTCAGGTGCTAGCGCCGCACCGGCGAGCCAATAACGGTAGGGGTGCTCTTAGCGGGCCCCAGCGCGAGGCTCGTAGACCAGCCCCTTGAGGTCGTGGTTGAAGCCCCGTCGCTCGAAGAGGGGGCTCAGGAAGCTCTGGCGGGCGGGGACGCCGTCGATGGACTCGATCCGCAGATATCGGCCTCGGCTGCGCATGGCGAGGGGCTTGAGCGCGTCGATCGCGAGCTGGGCCTGTTCGGCGCGCTCGTCTCGCGCCGAGAGGTCCTCGAGCCCGAAGGTCAGCGCTCGTCGAGCCCCTCGGTCGAGGTAGAGCGTCAGCGCTCCGTCAACGAGGAGCACAGAGGCGCCGGGGACGCGTCGTGGGCTGCCGGCGTCCTCCCCACCGGAGCAGCGTGGCCAGGGGAGGGTCGCGCCAAAGGGGTTGGCTGGATCGACGGCCGAGAGCCGGACCACCTCGGGAGCGCGACCGAGGGCGCGCTGCGCGCGGAGCCGATCCACGGCGCCCGCGTGAGCGAACTGAGCCCCCCCGAGCCCTTCGACGAAGTAGCCGCGGCGGATTTTTCCCCCCTCCTCCATCGCGCGCAGGACCGGATAGATGCCAGAGAAGCCCCCGGCCAGGCCCTCAGCCAGGGCGATCTCCCGCGTGACCAGGCCGTGGCGCTCGAGCAGGAGCAACGCTCGCGCGTGAGCCCGCTCGGTGGGAGAAGGTCCCTCGGCGCGCGAGCCGACGAGGTTGGCCACCAGTGACCAGCGCCCTGCTGCGGCTGGGGGAGGTCTCCCTCGCCCTCGGGCGACCCGCGCCGGTTGGCGCAGGGCCCGCAGCGGCAAGAAGGTGTCGTTGGTCACCAGCCCTGCCCAGACCAGCTGCCACAGCTCTTCGGCGACCTCGCGTTGCCCAAGGTCTTTGCAGGCCATGCAGAGCTCGGTGAAGAACGACGCCCCCCGGCGGCGGAGCTGCGCGAGCAGCGCCTGTCGCGAGGCGGGCAGCTCCTTTTCATCGACCGTGCGCTCCTCATGCAGCAGCGCCACCCGCTGGCGGCTGTAGAGCGCCACCCGTCCATCGTCGGCGCCGAGCGCTCCGGCGCCGATCCAGACCAGCTGCCCCATCGCGCCGAGGTGGTCGAGCATCGCGGGGCGGAAGCCGTCGACCCGAGCGGGGAGCAGCACCGCCTCCAGCTCGCGAAAAGAGAGCGGCAGCCCCTCGAGCTGGGCGAGCACGGCCTCGAGCCGCGCCTCGCCGCCCGCGCGGCGGCGCCCACCCTCGCCGCCGAGCGCTGGCGCGATCCCATGCCAGCCGGGGAGGAAGCGTCCCAGCACAGCGTGCTCGACTGGCGCGACCTCGTCCCGCAGCTTGGCGAGGGTGCGCCGGCGCAGTCGCCTCAGCACCTCCGGATCGCACCACTCTCGCGCCGAGCCCCCAGGGCGGAAGTCGCCGGCGAGGAGCCGGTCGCGCCGCGTCAGGCCCTCGAGCGCCGGCGCGAGCTGCGCAGGCAGCGCACCATAGCGGGCCGCGATCTCTGCCGTCGTGAAGGGGCCGTGGGTGCGCCCATAGCGGCGCAGCAAGGCCTCGAGAGGCGCCTCCACGGGCTCGAGGAAGACCTCTGGGATCCCTCCAGGTGGCGTCACGCCGAGCGCGTCGCGATAGAGCGCCGTGTCCTCGATCGCGATCAGCCGAGGCTCCCCGCCAACGCGCAGCCACAGCGCGCGGCGCGCGTCGATCAACGCCTCGGCCCAGGCCATCGCCTCTTTGGGTTCGGCGCAGCGCTGACGCAGCTCCTCCTCGCCGAGATCGCCGACCCTCCGCAGCGCGTCGGCCAAGCCCTCGGCGTCGCGAGCCTGATACCCCGCGGCGCGCAGCTGCAGCTCGTCTTCCACCTGGGCGATGACCTCGCCGTCGAGCAGATCCCGCAGCTCCTCGGCGCCGAGCAGCTCACGCAGCATCTGCCGGTCGAGCGAGAGGGCCTGCGCTCGCCGCTCAGCCAGGGGCGCGTCGCCTTCATACATGTAGGCCGCGACATAGGCGAAGACCAAGGAGCGCGCGAAAGGGGAGGCGCTCTGGGTCTCGACCTGATCGACGCGCAGCTCTCGACGCTGCGCCGCCCACAGCAGCTCTTTGAACGCCGAGAGGTCGAAGACGTCTTGTAGGCAGGCGCGGTAGGTTTCGAGCACAATCGGGAAAGACGGGTGCTGGATCGCGATGGCAAGCAGGTTTTGTGCCTTGAGGCGCTGAGCCCAGAGGGGGACCCGCTTGCCCGGCCGCCGGCGCGGCAGCAAGAGCGCTCGCGCCGCGTTCTCTCGAAACTGCGTCGCGAAGAGCGCTGAGGAGGCGAGCTGCTCGACCAGCAGGTCCTCCACCTCGTCTGGGTTGGGGAGCAGCTGATCCAGCGCGGGTAGCTCCTCGGCGTCGGCGAAGCGCAGCACGATCCCGTCGTCCGAATACAGCGTCTGCACCTCGAACCCTGCCCGGCTCGACAGCGATCGCTCGAGCGTCAGCGCCCAGGGCGCGTGCACGCGTGCGCCGAAGGGCGAGAGGATGCAGACCCGCCAGTCGCCGAGCTCGTCGCGAAACCGCTCGACCGTGATCGCTCGATCTGTCGGCAGCGTCCCCGTCGCCTGCTGTTGCTCTCTGACGTAAGCCAACAGGTTCTCGGCCGCCAGCTCGTCGAGAGGGTAACGCTCGCGCAGCCAACGCCGCGCCGCTTCGTCACCGTCTCGCGCCACCAGCTCGAGCTCCCGCACGAACGCGCCGACCGCGCGCCCGAGCTCGATCGGTCGCCCCGGCCGATCGCCGTGCCAGAAGGGCAGCTTGCCGGCTTCTCCCGGCGCGGGGCTGACGAGCACGCGATCTCGTGTGATCTGCTCGACCCGCCATGTGCTCGCCCCGAGCGTGAAGGTCTGCCCCGGCCGCGTCTCATGCACCATCTCCTCATCGAGCTCACCGAGGCGAGGGCCGTCTGCTCCGAGGTAGACGCCGTAGAGGCCTCGATCGGAGATCGTGCCGCCGCTGACCGCCGCGATGCTCTTGGCGCCGCGCCGCGCGCTGAGTCGATCGGTCTCCCGGTCCCAGAGCAGCCGCGGTTTGAGGTCGGCGAACTCCGTCGATGGGTAGCGCCCGGCGAGCATGTCGAGCACACCTCGCAGCAGCTCCTCGCCGAGCTGCGCGAAGCTCGCGGCGCGACGTACCAGCTCGCCGAGCTGGCCGACCTCCCAGTCGTCCTGCGCGCAGGCCGCGACGAGCTGCTGGGCCAGCACGTCCAATGGGCTCTGGGGGAGCTTCAGCGGCTCAATATCGCCCTGAAGCATCTGGCCCACGACCACCGTGGCCTCGAGGAGATCGCCGCGATGCTTCGGTAGGAGCAGGCCCTCGCTCGTCGCGCCGACCTGATGTCCGGCCCGTCCCACGCGTTGCAGCCCGCGCGCCACCGCCCCCGGTGACTCCACCAGGACCACCAGGTCGACGGCCCCCATGTCGATGCCGAGCTCCAGCGAGCTGGTGGCCACGATGCCCCGGATCTCGCCCGCCTTGAGCGCCTCCTCGATCCGCTTGCGCTGGTCGTGAGCCAGGCTGCCGTGGTGGGAGCACAGCAGCTCCTCACCGGCCAGTTCGTTGAGTCGCTGGCAGAGCCGCTCGCAGAGGCCTCGAGAGTTGACGAAGATGATCGTCGAGCGGTGTCCCCGCACGGCCTCGAGCAGCGGGCGGTGGAGCGCGGGCCAGATGCTCCTCGAGCGCGCGGCGTCATCGACGAGCACCTCGTCTTCTTCGTCTTCGTCGTCGTCTTCGTCGTCGTCTTCGTCGTCGTCTTCTTCTTCGTCTTCTTCTTCGTCTTCTTCTTCGTCTTCTTCGTCTTCGCCGCCGGTCGACAGCGGCGCCCCTCGCCAGGGCTGGGTCATGTCTCGCAGCGGCACGCAGATCTGCATCGAGAGGTGGGGCGGGTCGCTCGCGTCGACGATCTCGACCCTCCGATCGCCGCCGAGGTAGCGGGCGACCTGCTCCACCGGGCGAGCCGTCGCCGAGAGGCCGATACGCTGCGGTTCACCGGTGGTCAGCGCGGCTAGCCGCTCGAGGCTGAGCGCCAGGTGGGCCCCACGCTTGGTTGGAGTCAGGGCGTGGACCTCGTCGACGATCACGGTCTCTACCGTGCGTAAGGTCTCGCGCTGCGCCGCGCCCAAGATCAGGTAGAGAGACTCCGGTGTGGTGACGAGGATCTCGGCGGGGGCGCGGCTCTGAAGCCGGCGGTCGCGCTGGCTCGTGTCGCCGGTGCGCACGGCCACTCGAGGCAGCGTCAGCGACCCGCCAGCGACGGCGCCGAGGCCAACCAGCGGGCCCTGAAGGTTGCGTTCGATGTCGTAGACCAGCGCCTTCAACGGCGAGACATAGAGCGCCCTCACGCCTGGGGGGCGAGCGTCGTCCGTACGTCGCGTCAAGGCATCGATCGCCCAGAGGAAGGCAGCCAAGGTCTTGCCGCTGCCTGTTGGCGCGACCAGCAAGCCGTGGCGCTGCGCGGCGATCACCGGCCAGCCCAAGCGCTGGACCGTCGTTGGAGCCTCGAAGGTCGCGCGAAACCATCGACGCGTCGCGTCACCGAAGAGGTCGAGCACGTTGGCGGAGTGGTCGACCGAGCCGGATCTGGCCGTCATCGTCCGCGACTCCTCAGATGCCCGCGAGTGAACGGACACAGGGGGAGCCCTTCCAGCTCGCTGGGGGATAAGAAACCAGCCCCGATCACCTCGCGTTCGTCGATCGTCGCGGTCGGACGTCGGTCGAACTCAACTCCGAGGACTCGCGCGAGATCGTTTTTGTTGTCGTGGCCGCTGCGGCGTTCGAAGACCGGCCTAAGAGCACCCCTACAGACTCCTCCCGGTGCCGGGTACCGCACTGCCGGCCGCTTTCTAGGCCTCAGAAAGCTCGCCGTACCACCCGTATGGCTCGTTTCTTCGGCTACGAAATCGGCTCGGCAGCTCAGCACCCGGCTCGGTCCCGAATCTGTGGGGGTGCTCCGAAGAAGCTGTGGAGGGCAGAGCACGCCGACCCCTCGAGTCTCGGGCTTGCGCAGCCACCCGTAGGCTGTCGTTGCTCGGTAGCCCCAGCTCATCCCTGTCCGCAGCAGACCCTTGTACGCGTGCTCGAGCATCGACGACGCGATGCTAGCATTAGCGCTTGGCTGAATTGACACTACTGATACGAAGTTTCCATATGATACAACTCGACAGTGGGCTCGAGTTGTCGAGCTTGGTAAGCTTGAGATGAGACGGAGGAGCGAACAATGACTGTCGGCATCTTCGGAGCTGTTTCAGGTTGTCTGATGGGAGCGGTGATCGGTGGAGCTCTCTTCGGGCCGGTGGGGGCAGGGATCGGAGTTGCTCTCGGTGGCGTCCTCGGCGCCCTAGCGGTGCGCCTTTTCTACGCAGGTTTCGCGGAACAAGCGGCCAAGCGCCCCTATACGGTCACATGCCCTGACTGCAAGGAGCCGATCCGCGTCTTTTTGGAGCCCAACGAGGCGAGCAAGGCTGCGCTGCTTGGTGAGCGCCACCGTGTGCGCGAGTGTACCCGCTGGAAGGGGGAGCCTGGCTGCGAACGTCAATGCGAGAACCAAATCCTGCTCTAGAGCGCTGAACCGCTTACCTCCCGTCGCCGCGCTGGTCTGCGACATCACAGCGGTTGTCGCTCGTCGGTTGCGTGCTACCAGCAGGCGCCCTCCTCGCTCCTACGCCGTGATTCC
>PDPC01000080.1 GCA_002747355.1 Pseudomonadota bacterium
CCACCGCCGAGCAGAGCAGCCCGAGGCTGACGCGACCCAGCTGCGGTGCGAGCAATGCTTTGGCGCCGAGGCGTCTGTGGCTACCCCTTGAAGCAGCGCGATAGTCGCCCTGGAACCTCAGAGCGCGGTCTTCAGGCTGCTTCTCAGGCACGTCTCTGCTCAACGCGCTCGTTTTCACTGCGTCGCGGCTTTACCCCCCGGTGAGGCCGAGGCGGATCCGCCAGACCATCCACATCGCCTCGGCGACGATCGCCTTGGACATCTTGGACTGGCCAACGCGACGATCGGCGAAGATGATCGGCACCTCGACGACCTTGAAGCCGCGCTGCAGGGCGCGATAGGTCATCTCGATCTGGAACGAGTAGCCCTCGGAGCGAATGCTGTCGAGGTCGATCGCCTCGAGCACCTGGCGGCGGAAGCACTTGAAGCCGCCGGTCATGTCTGAGACATGGGTGCCGAGGATCGCCCGAGCGTACATGTTGCCGCCGCGGCTGATCGCCTGTCGGGCCAAGCCCCAGTTGACCGTGCCGCCACCCTCGATGTAGCGCGATCCAAGCGCGAGATCGGCGTCGGTGCGGGCACGACTGAGCAGGTCCTGGAGGAAGCGCGGATCGTGGGAGAAGTCCGCGTCCATCTCGAACATGTACTGGTAGTCGCGCTCGAGACCGTACTTGAACCCGGCGATGTAGGCCGTGCCGAGCCCGAGCTTGCCGGCGCGATGCAGCACGGCGATGCGCGGATCGCGCTCGGCGAGCTCGTCTGCCAGCTGCCCCGTGCCATCCGGCGAGGCGTCGTCGACGACCAGCACGTTGGCGTCGGGGAGCTGCTCGAAGACCTGCTGAGTCAGCGGCTCGATGTTTTCGCGTTCATTGTAGGTGGGAACGATGACGAGTACTTCTGATGACATAGCTGCACATGATAGTCGACTGACGCGCCGCTTCCTATCGAAAAGCCATCGAGAGCGTGCAGCGCCGGTGGAGAGCGCCGCCCAGCGCCTGCTTTGGGTATTTGCGCGGCTTCTCTCGCTCTGATAGCGTGAGCCTTCTCACGAAAAACAGCCGCCGCGCTAGCAGCCGACCCAGCGGTCGGTCCAACGAGTCGTTCAACGCATGCGTGTCCTCAAAGCTAGATTTCGAGATGCCGACGCGTTCCTCGAGGCCTACTCCGACGAGCCCCCCCAAGGCAGCCTGTTCTGCCCGACCACGACCCCCCTCGAGGAGGGGCAAGAGGTCGTCGTCGAGATCAGCTTCCCCGAGCTCCCGAATAAGACGATGCTGCGAGGCACCGTCCTATCGTGGCGCTCCGCCCTGCCCAGGCTGCGTGTGCGCGCCGGCGCGGAGGTGGCGTTCGACGCCGTCGATGACGACAAGCGGCTCTTCTTGCTCGAGGTCGCCGCAGGCGAGCACCAGGACGCGGTGAAGCGACGCCACGCGCGAGTGCCGGTAGAGGTGCCCTGCCGCTGGCGCCTCGCCGACGTCGCCGAGAGCGCCGAGGGCACGCTGCGCGACATCAGCATCGGCGGTGCCCAGCTGATCATCGACGAAGAGCTCGAGCTCGACAGCGACGTCGTCGTTGAGCTCACGGCGCCCGGCGGCGCGCAACCTATCTCGATCGCCGCGAAGGTATCGAACGCGATCGACAACGCCTATGGTCTACGCTTCATCTACCGCGACGGCGGCGGCTCGCGGCGCCTGCGCGAGGTCGTGCGGCGCTTGACCTCGGGCGATTGACCTCTGGCGCTTGACCTCTGGCGCTTGACCTCTGGCGCTTGACCTCGGGCGATTGACCTCGAGCGATTGACCTCTGGCGATTGACCTCGGGCGATTGACCTCGGGCGATTGACCTCGGGCGATTGACCTGAGGCGATGGGGGTCGCTACCCTTGCCCATGATGTACAACAAGGCACGCAGGGACCACGGGGCCATCGCGACGCTGCTGCTTTCGCTGATGTTCGCCCTAGGCGTCGGGGTAGGCTGCTCCGATGACGACTTCAAGGCCGGCCCCGAGGGCGACGGCGGCTCCGGCGGTGACACAAGCGCCGGGCCATGCGCCGACGGCACCAAGCGCTGCTTGGGGCAGGATATCGAGGTGTGCAAGGGCGGGGTATGGACCCAGCTCGAGCGCTGCGACAGCTCGAAGATCTGCACCGAGGTTCTCGGCTGCGTCGACTGCCTGCCGTCGGTAAACCGCGTCTGCAACGGCGCTAACGTCTACGGCTGCAACCCCGACGGCAGCTTCGGCGCGCTGATCGAAGAGTGCCTGACCGAGGCCTGCCAAAACGGCCGCTGTGGCGGCAACTGCAGCGCTGCCTCCCAGTTGATCTACGTGGTCGACAACGACCACAACCTGCTCTCCTTCAACCCCAAAGACGACGCCCACACCTTCACTGCGATCGGCAAGCTGAGCTGCCCCACCGGGAGCGCCTGGCCCGCCTGGGGTGGAAGCTCAACACCGTTTTCGATGTCGGTCGACCGGCAGGCCAAGGCTTGGGTGCTCTATACGTCGGGCGAGATCTTCTGGGTCAACACCAAGACCGCAGCCTGCGTCAAGAGCCCCTTCGTCAAGGGTCAGGGCGGATTCGAGCTCTTCGGCATGGGGTTTGTCAGCGACGCCGCGGGGTCGTCGTCGGAGAAGCTCTACGTCTTCGGCGGCGAGGCCGGCGCGCTCGAGAAGGGCAAGCTGGCCAAGATCGATCCGGCGAAGCTCACCATCTCCCCGATCGGCGCGCTGGCGCTAAAGAAGCGATCACCAGAGCTCACCGGAACCGGCAACGGCAAGCTCTTCGGCTTCTTCCCCGCCGGCTCGCAGAGCTTCGTCGCCGAGATCGACAAGGCCACCGGCACCCTCGGCCAGCAGTGGACCACCCCCGTCAACGGGGACGTCGGCGCATGGGCCTTCGCTCATTGGGGCGGCCGCTTCTACCTCTTCGTCACCGTCGACGGTCTCTTCGGCCAAAACTCGATGGTGCTCCGCCTCGATCCGAAGACCGGCCAGGTCGACACGATCAAAGACAAGCTCCCCAACCGGATCGTCGGCGCCGGCGTCAGCACCTGCGCCCCCACCATCGACTAACCCCTGACCGCCCCCCTGTGTCGAGCAGGCCCTCGGCGAGGTCGGCGACGCGGCGGGCGAAGCCGGGGGGGCCAAGCGTCGCGCGGAGCTCGGCGTAGGCGTCGCGCTGGGCCTGCTGAGCCGCTGGATCGTCGAGCAAGCGACGGACGCCGCTGCCGAGGGCGACCGGCGTGGCGTCATCCTGGAGCAGCTCACAGACAACCTCTCGGTCGCAGAGGAGGTTGGGTAACGCGACACGGTCGACCGACAGCAGCAGCCGCGCCGCCGCAGCCGAGAGCGCCGAGAGGCGATAGAGCACAACCTGGGGCACGTCGGCGAGGGCGAGCTCGAGGGTGATCGTGCCGCTCGCTGCCAAGGCGACGTCGGCGCACGTCAACACCTCGGCCGCGGTCGCCGGGCGCAGGTCGGGGGCGAGCTCGGCGCAGCGGCGAGCCATCGCCTCGTCGGCGACCGCGACGCGGACCTCGAGCGCCCGCTCGCCTCGGAGCGTCGTCGCGACCTCGCGCATCAGCGGCAGGTGGCGCGCGATCTCGTGACGCCGCGACCCCGGGAAGAGGCCAAGGAGCGGGCGTTCGTTTGGGCGACGGGTGTGAGGCACATCCCCTTGGTCAACCAGCGGGTGACCGACGAAGGTCGCGTTGACGCCGCGGGATCTGAACCAGGCCTGCTCGAAGGGCAGCGTCACAGCCAGCCCGTCGAGCAGCTTCGAGAGCGTCTTGGCGCGCCAGCCCAGCCAGGCCCAGCGCTGCGGCGCCACGACCTGCAGTACGGGCACGCCAGCGCGCTTGCAGAGCCAAGCCAGGCGGAGGTTGATCCCCGGCGAGTCTATCAGCACAGCCAGCTGTGGACGGCTACCTGGACGAGCCAGCGCGAGGGCTAGCCGCGCGGCGAGGGAGGTCGCGGTGGGCAAGGCCGAGAGCGCCTCGGTCAGACCGGCCACGGCGAGCTCGTCGCCGCTGCCCCAGCGCTCCATCCCCGCCTCCGCCAATCGAGCGCCGCCAAGACCAAAGGCCTCGACAGCTGGATGACGCCCACGCAGCTCGCAGAGCAACGCCGCGCCGATGCGATCGGAGGAGACCTCACCGGCCGAGATGAAGACCCGCACCGATTCCTAAGACGCCGCAGCTTTGAGGGGTTTGGGAGCGCGGCACCGCGCCTCGCGGCCCGGCCTGGCGGCCTCGAAGTAGCCGATCATCTTATAGACCAGCTGGGCGGCGGCGTAGGCAGAGCGGTGATCGCCCGGCCCAGGCGCGAGCTCGACGACGTCGCAGCCGACGACCCGACAGGCCTGGCCGACGGCGCGCAGAAGCCGCAGGGTCTGATACCAGCCGAGGCCGCCGGGCACCGGCGTCCCGGTCCCCGGGATCACCGAGGGGTCGAGCCCATCGACGTCGACCGTGACGTAGACCGGGTGGTCGGCCAGCCCCTCCACGGCGCGGGCGATCCAGGCGTCGTCCTCCTCGCGCCAGACGTCCTCACCCCAGATCGGGGCCAGCCCATGCTCCTCGATCACGGCCAGCTCCTCGGGACACGCCGTCCGCACGCCGACCTGCACCACCTGCCCCCCGTCACCTCGCAGCCCAAGCAAATGGTAGGCCACGCAGGCGTGGCTATAGGGGCTGCCCTCGTAGCTCGGCCGCAGGTCGAGGTGCGCGTCAATCTGGAGAAACGAGAGCCGCGGATGCACCTCTGCCACGGCGCGCGCTGCGCCCAGCGTCACCGAGTGCTCTCCCCCGAGGACGAAGGGCAACTTGCCGTCAGCGACCACGGGCAGGCTCAACGCCTCGATCTGGTCGATCACCGCCTTGGGTCCGGCCGCAGCTGGCGGCACGAGCGCCGGCAGCGCGTGGATCCCAACCTCACAGGGCTCACAGCCTAGCTCGCGATCATAGGGCTCGACCTGAGCGGAGGCGGCGAGGATCGCCGCTGGACCGTCGCGAGCGCCTGCCATGTAAGAGGTGGTGCCGTCGTAGGGCGCGCGCAACAACACCACCCGGCTCTCGTCGTAGGTGCACTCGTCGGGCGGCAGGCCAAGGAAGGTGTCGTGGAGCTGTTCGATCGCCATCTGACGGAGGGCGAGGCTGCTAGCTCTCGTTAGCGGGAGCATCGGCGGGAGCATCGTCTGTCTCGACTCCGACCTCTCCCGCCTTGCCGCCGGGGCGCATCGCAGAGAGGCGTTTGCTCAACGCCTCAACCCGGTCTCTCATCGCCGTGATCTCGGCGACCACAGGCTGCTGTACCCGCTCGATCGCGCCCTGGACGCTGGCGCGGAGCTTCTGTTCGTAGTCTTCGCGGCGGCGCTGCAGCCGCTCGCGTAGCTCGCCGACCAGCCCTTGGGCGACCTTGGCCTCTGGAGCCACCTCGACCTCTTGCGCGTCCTCCGCGCTCGCCTCGCCTGAAGCGCCGTCGCGGCCGAAGATCGTTCGGGCCCGTTTCCGCAGCTCGTCTTCGACCCCTTGACTCGCCTGCTTGGCGTCGGCCCAGGCCTGCTGTAGCGCCTTCTGCACGGGCATGCGCCAGAAGCGCCGCGGCTCGCCTGTTGGCAGGGTGGTCTCCTCGGGGGTCTCTTTTTCAGTTTGTTCGGACATCACTACCTCGGGAGCTCGGGCCTCCGCGCGGTCGATACGGCTCATACAGCCCGGAAAGAAGCAGCAGCGGGGAGCGTCAGCAGCATTGTAGCGGTTCGCGAGCAGCGCTAACTCGAACGAGAGCGTTGGCTTCCGGAGCTATCTGAACCGTATGAACCCTACCCACCGCGCGGATGAATCCCGAAGACACATTCGGTTTAACCGTGGCGCCTCACCGCTGTCAAGGCGAACATGGCGCAGCGCGTCGAGAGATGCCCCCCCCAAAGGGCGAGATCGTCGGCCGAAGACTCTCACTTCTGCTTTGATGAAGCAGGTTTAGCGGTCGGCTTGGCCGTGAGGGAAGCGGGGACGGAGGCTGGCGTAGCCGCCGCAGGGGCGAGGCGAACCGGCACGCCAGGGAGCTTCTGTCGCGGTGACGTCTGCTTGCCCTTGCCATCGACCGGATCTGACATGCTGCCCATCAGCTGCGAGATCTGCTGACCACAGGACTCCTTGTAGACCATGATCATGATCAGCGCCCCCAGCATCGCCAAGAGCGAGATGATCTGCATCCAGCCCATCCGCGGCGCGGGCCGACGCTTGCTCAGGTAGCGATCCAAGGTGATCGTGGCCGGCGGCGCGTTCTCCCCATCGTCGTTTGGATCGAAGGCCGCGATCGCCTCCTGCTCACGTGCCTCGCGGGGCTCGTCTCTGGTCGTCTCAGCTTCATGGGGGCTGCGCTCGTCCGAGCTCACGGTCAACCTCCTCGTGAGGGCGCGATATCGACCAGGCGGAGGCGCAAGCGCTCCACTCCCTTATAGTGATCGATCTCCGCAACGTAGGCTATGTCGACGCGACTGCCCGGCTCCGGCCGCGACTCGGCCAGACCAAAGCCTATCGCCTGACGGACAGCGCGGTCCTGGCGCAACGCCAGCCGCAGGTGGTTGGCGCCGACGATCTGCGAGCTCTCGACCCGCGCTCGACGGGTCAGAAAGAGCGGCGTCGGGTTACCCTCGCCATGAGGCCCGAGGCGAGCGAGCTGGCGGACGAAGCCGAAGTCGATCGTCGCCAGCGAGAGCTCGGCGTCGAGCTGCAGCGACGGCGCGGGGCGATCCGCCAGGGCTCGCTCGGCGGCGCCCGCGAGGGCGAGGCGGAGCGCCTCGAGCTGCTTTCGCTCGACGGTGAAGCCGGCGGCGGCTGCGTGTCCGCCGAAGCGCACGAAGAGCTCGCTGCAGCGTGAGAGCACGGCAAAGAGGTCGACCCCTTCGACGCTCCGCGCGCTGGCTCGACCGACCTCGCCCTCGAGCGCCACCACCGCCGCGGGGCGCTCGAACTCCTCGGTCAGCCGGCCAGCGACGATACCGATCACGCCAGGATGCCAGTCCTCGTCGGCGACGAGCAAGAAGGGAGCGTCGCCCTGCTCCTCGGCCTGCGCCCGCGCTGCCTCGAGGATCCTGCGCTGGATCTCCTTGCGCTGCTCGTTGAGCGCGTCGCAGCGGCGAGCGCTCTCCACCGCCGTCCGCTCG
>PDPC01000044.1 GCA_002747355.1 Pseudomonadota bacterium
CTGAGCAAAGCCCTCCTGGCCCCTCTCGCGCTGGCCCCGATCCTGCTGGCTGCCGCCCTCGGTGGGGCAGGCTGTTCCCAAGACGCCCGAGCCCGCAAGACAGCGGCTGGCCAGTCGGCGAGGTCGAGCATCAGCGCGACGGGCAATCTCCGCGTGGTCGCCACCACTGGGATGGTCGCCGACCTCGCGCGGCGCGTCGCGGGCGAGCACGCGACGGTGGAGGCGCTGATGGGCCCCGGCGTCGATCCGCACCTCTACAAGCCGACCGCGGGCGACGTGGGCAAGCTCTCCCGCGCTGATCTCGTGCTCTACAACGGCCTGCATCTCGAGGGGAAGATGGGGCAGATCTTCGCGCGGCTGGCCCGCCGCCGCCCGGTCGTCGCGATCGCGGCCAAGCTGCCCAAGGCCCGCCTGCTCTCGCCGCCGGAGTACCCCGGTGCCCACGATCCTCACGTCTGGTTCGACGCCGAGCTCTGGTCGCGCACCGTGGCCCGCGTCGTCGAGGCCCTCGCCGAGCAGCGGCCCGCGTCGCGCGCTGCCTTCGCGCGCAATGGGGAGGCCTACCGCGGCGAGCTCCTCGCCCTCGACCGCTGGGTCGTCGAGCAGCTCGCTGCGATCCCCAAGCGGCGCCGCGTCCTCGTCACGGCTCACGACGCCTTCGGCTACTTTGGCAAGCGCTACGCGGTCGAGGTGGTCGGGCTGCAGGGCATCAGCACCACCTCCAAGGCCAGCCTCAAGGACATCAAGCGCGTGGCCGACGTGATCGTCGCCCGCAAGGTGCCGGCGATCTTCGTCGAGTCCAGCGTGCCGCGGCGCACGGTGGAGGCGGTGCAGGCCGCGTGCGCCTCTCGCGGCCAGGCCGTGCGCATCGGTGGCGAGCTCTACTCTGACGCCCTCGGGCCTCGGGGCAGCGGCGCCGAGACCTACCTGACGATGGTGCGCCACAACGTACGGCAGATCGTCGAGGCGTTGCGGTGAGCGGCGTCGGGTCAGAGGCCCCCCTCGAGGCGAGCCAAGCCGAAGGCGCGCGAGCCGAAGACGAGGGAGGCGCGCGAGCCGAAGACGAGGGAGGCGCGCGCGGCGAGTCGGCGCGCGAGCCGGCGATCCGCGTGCGCGGGCTGAGCGTGGCCTACGGCGCCGAGCTCGTGCTGCGCGACGTCGACCTCGACCTGCCGCAGCAGGAGCTGATCGCGATCGTCGGCCCCAACGGCGCGGGGAAGAGCACGCTGCTCAAGGCGATGCTCGGGCTCCTGCGCCCGATCGCCGGTGAGGTGACGATCTTGGGGCGCGGCCTCGACCGGGGGCGGCGGCTCCTCGATGTCGCCTATGTGCCGCAGCGCGAGTCGGTCGACTGGGATTTCCCCACCACCGCCCTCGACGTGGTGGCGATGGGGCTCTACGGCCAGCTCGGCTGGTTTCGTCGCCTCCGCCGCGAGCACCACGAGCGGGCGCGAGCGTGCCTGGCGCAGATGGGTATCGCCGAGCTCGCCGAGCGGCAGATCGCCGAGCTCTCCGGCGGTCAGCAGCAGCGCGTCTTTCTCGCCCGGGCGCTCGCGCAAGACGCGCGCCTCTACCTGATGGACGAGCCCTTCGCTGGCGTCGACGCCGCCACCGAGCGCGCCGTGCTGACGCAGCTCCGCGAGCTACGCGCGGCGGGCAAGACGGTGATCGCCGTCCACCACGATCTCGGCAGCGTGGCGCGCACCTTCGATCGCGCCGTGCTCCTCGCCGGCGAGGTGATCGCCGAGGGCGTCGTCGCAGAGGCCCTCAGGGCCGATCGCCTCGCGGCGGCCTATGGCACCTCGATGTCGCTCGAGGTAAGCACGGCTGCCAGCGCCGGTCTGGCAGCCGCCGATGAGCCACACACACGCCCGAGCCGATAGGCTGGGGCATTGGATGACGCGATGCTCGCGCTGCTCTCCACCTCGACGTTCTGGGTCGTGCTCTCTGGCGCGCTCCTGCTCGGCGTGGTCTCCGGCGTCCTCGGCAGCTTCGCGCTGCTGCGACGGCAGGCGCTCCTCGGCGACGCCCTCTCTCACGCGGCGCTCCCCGGCGTCTGCCTGGCGTTTCTGCTCGGCGGCCAGCGCAAAGATCCGCTGACGCTGCTCCTCGGCGCGCTGATCGCCGCCGCCCTCGGCGCGCTCTTCATCGTCGCCGTGGTGCGAGGCAGCCGGATCAAGGGTGACGCCGCCCTGGGGATCGTCCTCTCGGTGTTCTTCGGCGTCGGCGTGGTGCTCCTGGGCTACATCCAGAAGCTGCCCTCGGGCAGCAAGAGCGGCCTCGACGCGTTTCTCTTCGGCCAGGCCGCCACGCTGCTGATCGACGACGTCTACCTGCTGCTCGCCGTCTCCGGGCTCGCGCTCTCGGCGGTTCTGCTCTTTTACCGCTACTTCGCGCTCTTGGCCTTCGACCGAGACTACGGGGTGGCCCTCGGCCTGCCGATGCGCGCTATCGAAGCGGGGCTCACGTTGCTCTTGGTCGTGGTGGTCGTCGTTGGCTTGCAGATGGTCGGCGTGGTGTTGATGGTCGCCTCGCTGCTGATCCCCGCCGCCGCCGCGCGCCAGTGGACCCATCGCCTGCCCCTGATGCTGCTGATCGCCGGGCTCTTCGGCGGCGTCTCGGCCGCCGGCGGCGTGGTGCTCTCGGCGATCGTCGACAAGCTGCCCACGGGCCCGATGATCGTGCTGCTCGCCGGGGCGGTTTTTCTGTTCTCGCTGCTCTTCGCGCCGGGGCGCGGGCTGTTGATGCAGCGCCGCCGTGACGCGCTGATGAGCAGCGCGAAGGCGCCGGAGGCGCCGCGATGAGCCTCGCCGCCGATCAACTGCAGATCGCCGCCGTCGGCGTGGTGGTCGCCTCGGCCTGCGCGCTGGTGGGCAGCTTCTTGCTGCTGCGTCGTATGGCGATGCTTGGCGACGCGATCAGCCACGCCGTGCTGCCAGGCATCGTGGTGGCGTTTTTGATCAGCGGCAGCCGCAGCGCGCCGATCATGCTGCTCGGCGCGGCGTCGGTGGGCTTGATCACGGTGGGGCTGATCGGGGCGCTTCAGCGCAGCCGCCGGGTCTCCGACGACGCGGCGATCGGCGTGGTCTTTCCGCTGCTCTTCGCCCTCGGGGTGGTGCTGGTCAGCCGCTACGCGGGGAAGGTGCACCTCGACCTCGACTGCATCCTCCACGGCGAGATCGCCTTCGCGGCGCTCGATCAGCTCGTCATCGGCGGCACGCTCCTCGGCCCAAGGGCGCTGTGGATCGGCGGCGTCGTGTTGGCCCTCGATGTGCTCCTTGTGACGCTGCTCTTCAAGGAGCTGAAGCTGACCAGCTTCGATCCGGCGCTGGCCGCGGCGCTGGGCTTTTCGCCGCTCCTGGTGCAGCAGCTGCTGCTCGGCGCGGTCTCGTTCACGGTGGTCGGCTCTTTCGAGGCGGTGGGCGCGATCCTCGTCGTCGCGATGCTCGTCGTGCCGCCGGCGACGGCTTACCTCTTGACCGACCGGCTGGGCACGATGGTGCTCCTCTCGATGCTCCTCGCCGCCGCCGCGGCGCTGGGCGGCTACGCCGTGGCCGCGCGTTACGACCTCTCGATCGCTGGCTCGATGGCCACGGCGAGCGGGGCGCTCTTCGTGCTGGCCTTCGTGCTGGCGCCGAAGCATGGCCTGCTCGGCCGGCTCCTCGGCTGGCGTCGCTCGCGGCGACGGCTGCGCCGCGCGATCGTCGCCGCGCGGCTCCTGCGCCACGGCGGGGCGGTCTCGTCGCGGGCGCTGGCCGGAGAGCTGGGCTGGTCCGAGGCCGAGGTGCGCGAGGCGATGCGTATCGGCGCCGACCACGTCACGGGCGCAGACGCCACAGGTCCTTCTCATCAGCGGGCGCGCTGATCCGCCGCTCACCAGCGGGCGCGCGGATCCGCCGCTCACCAGCGGGCGCGATGATCCTCGGTCACACCGCTCGCCTGCTCGATCTCGCGCTTCTGTCCTCGCCCATTCAAGATCCAGCCTGAGAAGCGACCAAGAGGCTGGGTGTAGATGCTGGCGATCAGCTTCAGGTCGACGCGCTGCTCGCGCTGCGCTTCGCGGACGAAGTCGAGGGCCAGCTCGGGGCCGCGGAGCTGCCAGCGGTCGGGGCTCGGCCGCTCGAAGCGCACCGGCGAGAGCGGCCGCAGCTCGCCATCGATCCACGCGGCGTTCTCACCGCCGAGGCCGACGCCGTCGTTCCAGCCGCTGACGCAGTTGAACGCGATCGGCACGCCATCGGGGCATCGTCCGCAGCCCGAGGCCCAGAGCCAGCGTGTGTCGCGGGGGGGCAGGCCGTGGGTGTAGTCGACGACGGCCTGGTGATCGTGGAGCGAGACGCGCTCACCACCGAGCGTGATCGTCCCCTCCACTGGCAGGCCGGAGAGCTTGTAGGTGTAGCCGAAGGCCCACGGTGAGGAGGGCGTCCCTTGCGGCGAGACCAGGCTCAGCCCGGCGACGTCGCGCTCGTCGAGCCAGGCGTCGACGCGCAGCCGCTCGGCGCCGCGGCCGATGTCGCAGCCGAGGTGTCGTCTCAGACCGTCGGCGCTGATCGTCGCCTTGGCGCGTGGCCAGCCGTAGCGGGTGTGGCCGGCGCTGGGGGTGTCTGGCACCCAGGGCCAGAGCCGCGGGCTCACCTGGTGGTGGTCGATGATCCGCCCGCTCTGGCGATCGAAGGCGAAGGCGAAGCAGGAGGCGAGGTAGGTCAGGTCGATCACGCAGCAAGCCGCGATCAGCCGCGGGCCGTAGACGCCGACATAGCACCAGCGTTTCTGCGCGGCGCGAGCGCGGAGCCGCCCGACGACGTCTTCTGTGCGGAGGCCATCGAAGCTCGTGTCGGCGATGACACCGCGGTAGACGCCATGGGTCGGCTCGCCCTCGTCGAGCACCCGGAGCGGCGCGGGTCGCAGCGCGCCCGCCCCGTCGAGCAGGGGCAACAGCTCGGGGAGGGTCTCGACGCGCTGCTCGGCCTCGTAGCCCCGACCGATGAAGCGCACCCCCGCTGCCGCGGTCGCCCCGGCGTCGCTGGCTGAATCGCCGACGTAGAGCACCTCGTCGCTTCCAAGGCCGAGCGCCTCGAGGGCGCGGTGGATCGGCGCAGGGTCGGGCTTCTCGGGGCCATCGCCGCCGGCGGAGAGGGCCTGCACCTGCGGGCCTATGCCGGTGTGGGCGAGGACGCGCTCGGCGATCAGCCGCGGCGTGTTGGTCACGACGGCGGCGGCGAGGCCCCGGGCGGCGAGCTCGTCGAGCAGCTCCAGCGCGCCGGGCATCACCTCGACGGCGTCTGTATGCTCGAGAAACGCCTCGTTGTAGAGCGCGAAGACCTCATCGACGCTCAGCGTGGGAAAGAAGCTGCGTTGATCGGCGGCGACGCCCTGGCCAAAGGTGCCGACGAAGCGCTCCCAGCTCACGCCGGGCAGGCCGCGTCGCCGGGCGCCCTGATCGATGGTTCGATGCCAGGCGTGCACCGAGTCGACCAGCACGCCGTCGAGATCGAAGAGCAGACCGCGCAGGCCAGCTCGTAGGGCTCGGGGGCGATCAGGCATCTGCGCTACTGGGTCTTCACGTGGGTCGTGGGTGGCTTGGTTGGCAGCGTCTTGACGCCTTTGGGGCTCCAGCGATACTCGCGGAAGAAGGTGTACTCGCTGCAGTTATGACGTGAGTAGAAGTCGACCACGTCGTACCAGCGGGTCTCGCCGGCCTTCATCCCCTCGCGGATCGCGCGCCAGGGCAGCAGCTTGCAGGGGCGCAGGCCACCGAAGTTATGCGAGCCCGCCGTTCGCTTGGAGAACTGCAGCCGCACGGGATCGAGGCGTGTGACGTAGTGGTAGCCGAGGCGGGTCAGCTCCACGACCTCCACCGTCTGGACGGTGACGCCGCTCGCGCGGCGGAACAGGGCCTCGCTGCGCGTGACCTTCTGCCGTGGCTTCAGGGTTAGCGCGTTATGAGCGATGCTGGCTTTCACGGTCTTCTTGCCGCTGACGCGCGTTTGCACGCGATAAGCTAGAAACTTATCTGTGCGGTTCTCGATGCGCAGCAGCAGATGTGGCGCGCGCATCCCGTGGCCCTCTTCGCCGACCATCAGCTTGCGGCGGAGCGCGCGGAGCACCAAGGAGGCCGTCTCGAGCTTCTTGCCCGGCTTGAGCCGCTGGTTGCCGGAGAACTCGATCGTGTAAGGGTTGCCGCTCCTGAGCGTGTCGATGGTCACCCGACGGATCTTGTAGAGCTTGCAGTCATCGTCGAGCTGCCCTTGGTAGTAGCCCGTCTTGTAGCGATCGCTGAGCACCACGCTGGTCTCGGCGGAGGGGGGCGCCTTGCGTGGCGAGGGGAGCTGGGTCAGGTCGACGCTCAACACCGAGCAGGTGGTGAAGAGCATCGCCACGAAGCCGAGCACGCTCATGCCGAGCGCGAGGTGCAGCGGGGTGACCATTGGCAGCACCGGCCCTGACGTCGCGTTGGTCTCGGCTTGCTCGTCCATCGGTACGTCGACGATAGCCGTGCCCGCGAGCGCAGACAATACAAGAGTGGTCGCTCACGGTCGCTGGGCTCGCCGTCGCCGGGAAATCAGCCGCCCCAGCGACTCCATCACCCCGGCGACTCCATCAATCCAGCGACTCCATCACCCCCTCGCGCTGTCAGAGCGTAGGTCAAGCGTCTCGGGGCGTCGCGACATGGCGCGCGTTGACCGTCGTTCGCGCGCCTGATTAACTGGTGAACGGAATGCTACGAGTCTTGGGAGCACCCCCCCACATTCCTCCCGTCGCCGGGCACCGCCCTGCCGGCCGCTTTTTCGGCCTCAGAAAGCTCGCCGTACCGCCCGTATGGCTCGTTTCTTCGGCTACGACATCGGCGCGGCAGCTCAGCACCCGGCTCGGTCCCGAATATGTGGGGAAGCTCTTAAGCCTCGCCGCTTGGCTGCTGGCGTGCTGCTACCTGATGGCGCCTGTGCGGGCGTCGGCGATCAGCGGCGCAGGGCTCGCGCGGATCCACCACGCGCTCCGAGACTCCGACCTCCGCGTGCGCGTACAGGCGCTGATCGTGCTGGCGCGGCTCAAAGACAAGCGCTCGCTCGCGCCCATCGTGCGGGTCTTGTTGCGCGATCGGAGCACGAGCTGCCGCGCCCTCGCCGCGGCGGCGCTGGGCGCCATCGGTGACCCGCGGGGGATCTCGGCGCTGAGACGTCGGCTCTCCGACCCGTCGGAGCGCGTGCGGCAGCAGGTGAAGCTGGCGTTGGCGCGCTTGGCGCGCGCGCGCCCCCCCTCGAAGGCGGGGCTCTCGCGGCGCAGGGTGGTGCTGCGGCTCGGGGCGATGGGAGCCAAGACGCGAGAGGGTCGCCGGGTCAAGCGGCGTCTGCGCCCCGCCTGGATCGCGCAAGTGAGCAAGAGCAGGAGCGTCGGGCTGCTGGGCCAACGACAGCGCCCGAGCTCGCAGCAGAAGGTGTTCAAGGTCAACTCCTCGATCACGCGCTTCCAGCGGGTGCGTCAGGGCCGGACGGTGCGCACCACCTGCACCGTCAGCGTCGTGCTCGAGCACCACGGCAGCATCGTGATGATGACCAGCGGCGGCGCGACGGTGGAGGTCTCGGCGCAGACCTTTCGCCGGGCTCACGCCGCCCAGGTGGACCAGCGGGTCGTGGAGACGGCGGTGGCCAGCGCGCATCAGAACCTCGAGCGCTATCTCCGCCGCTACTGAAGGGCGAAGTACGGATCGTTGATGGGGCTCGAGCTCGCACAGACCCTCGCAGAGCTGATCGCCGACCAGCCACGCCCTCGGGTGCTGCTGGGAGGCTTGGCGTTGGCACAGCAGCTGGCGTCGACGGTCGACGGGCTGGTGCTCCTCGAGCAAGCGCTCTCGCCGCGTAAGCTCGCCAAGCGCCGCGGCGCGCAGCCTTGTGTGCGGGCCGATCGCGGTGCGCTGCCGCTGGCCGCCGGCAGCGTCGGCACCCTCGTCGCCGCCAACGTGCTCGAGCGGGGTGATCCAGCAGAGCACATCAAGCGCCTCTGTCGGGTGCTCTCCGACGGCGGTCGGCTGGTCTTGGTCGAGGGCCGTCGAAGCGCGACGGTGCACGCGCTCCGGAGCCTTGGCCGCGGCTTGAATCGGCTGCTGCCCGAAGACCTGACGACCTTGCTGCTGGGGACCGACGTGGGGGAGATCGCGCAGCATTGGCCAGCGTCATCGGTGGTGACGGTGGGGCGCCTCTGTAGGCTCTAGGAGCTTCCCCACACCTTCGGGACCGAGCCGGGTGCTGAGCTGCCGAGAGCCGATGTCGTAGCCGAAGAAACGAGCCATACGGGTGGTCTGGCGAGCGTCCTGAGGCCGAAAAAGCGGCCGGCAGTGCGGCGCCCGGCGATGGGAGGGACGTTGGTCAGCGCTCTAGGCTGCCATGGTGGCGGGGCGCTCGGCGGTGGTCATCGCCAGCAGGCGCTTGCGGATCTTGTTTTTCTTCGAGTAGACGGTCTTGATCGAGATCTCCATCCGCTGGGCGACCTCGGCGGGTGACATCCCCTGGCCGAAGTAGAGCTCCATGAAGCGTCGATCGCGCGGTGAGAAGTCGCGAGCCAGCTGATAGAGCTGCGCGCTGCGCTCTTTGCACAGCAGGTTGTCGAGGGGGCTCGGCGCCTGATCGGCGCGATCTGGCGTCCCGTCGATCTGATCGAGGATCGGCTGTCGGGCGCAGGTGCGCAGATGATCGTAGGCGCTGTTGATCGAGATCAGCCCGATCCACGAGCCGAGCTTGCTGCCGCGCTCGGGATCATAGAGGCGCAGCTTGCGCATGTCGTTGCGCAGCAGGTTGAAGCAGACCTCGCTGAAGATCTCGTCGGCCGCCTCCGAGGCCAGCACGTTGTCGAACTTGGCGATCGCTTTGTGGATACAGCGATAGATCAAGCCGCGGAAACGTCGGAGCAGCTCGCGCCAGGCTGACTCGTCGCCAGCCAACACCTCGTCTAGCAACGCGAGATCAGATCGCTCGATCAGCGCCTCGGTGATCGTCTGCACCTCGGGCCGGCGCTGGCCCTGGGGCTCGGCTCGTTTCGGCTTTCGTCCCATCTCGACTTCCCTTCGACTACGCAGACGCCAAAAGGTTTCACCCTTGTTCATGGCTCAACCTTTTTCGCGCGTTTTTTGTCGAGCGCCCAACACGCGCTCGCGGCGTCGCATCAGCTGCTGAGCACCGCTGCGGCTACTGCCGCAAGGCAGGTGCCATAGTTCTGTGTCTTTTTCCTGACGATGAACGTGCCAACTACCCTGGCGATTACACCGCTTTTTCTCGACGCCCGGGTCGAGCCGGAGCGGGCTGTGGGCGTTCGGACCTGTGTCGGTGGCAGGATTGACACGTGCGTTATCGAGAGACTGACAAGGCGATGCTGTTGTTGGGGGGAAGGGTGATGGCGACGTGATGGCAAGGCGTCGCCAAACCGATGACCCGACTCGGACGGATCCCGCTATGGGGAGAAGACCACGGCGTCTGCTAGAGCGCTGATCAGCTCACCGGACCGAGCTGCGCGAAGGATGCGGCATCACGGCGTAGGCCCGAGAAGGGCGCCTGCTGGCAGCGCGCAACCGACGAGCGACAACCGCTGTGATGTCGCAGACCAGCGCGGCGACGGGAGGGACGTTGGTCCGCGCTCTAGGCGAGGGTGAGGGCTTTTTTCCATGAGGCGAGGTGGTCTTGGCGCAGCGCGTCGGCCATCGAGGGGGCGAAGCGGCGATCGGGCTCCCAGGCGGCGCGGATCGCGTCGGCGTTGGCCCAGACGCCGGTGGCGAGGCCAGCGAGGAAGGCCGCGCCGAGGGCCGTGGTCTCGATCACCTTCGGGCGCACGATCGCTAGGCCGAGGAGATCGGCCTGAAACTGCATCAGCAGATCATTGGCGCAGGCGCCGCCGTCGACCTTGAAGCTCTGCAGCGGGTGGCCGAAGTCCTGCTCCATCGTCGCGGCGAGGTCGTGGATCTGATGGGCGATGCCCTCGAGCGTCGCGCGTGCCAGGTGAGCTGCGGTGGTGCCACGGGTGATCCCCGAGATCACGCCCCGGGCGTCGGGGCGCCAATGGGGCGCGCCGAGGCCGACCAGCGCTGGGACGAAGACCACGCCGCCAGCGTCGGGCACCGAGGCCGCTAGGGCCTCCACCGCCGGTGCGCTCTCGATCAAGCCCAGGCCGTCACGCAGCCACTGCACCGCGGCGCCGGCGATGAACGCGCTGCCCTCGAGGGCGTAGACCGTCTTGTCGCCGATGCGCCAGCCGACGGTGGTGAGCATCCCGCTCTGGGTCAGCTTGGGCTCGGAGCCGATGTTGACCAGCAGAAAGGCGCCCGTGCCGTAGGTGCACTTGGCGTCGCCCTCGTCGAAGCAGGCTTGACCGAAGAGGGCCGCCTGCTGGTCGCCTGCGGCGCCCGCCACGGGGATGCCATCGGGGAGCATCGAGAGCCCGCGGGTCTCGCCGTAGACCTCCGACGAGCCCTTGACCTCAGGCAGCAGCTCCCGGGGCACGGTCAGCGGCGAGAGCAGCGCGTCGGACCAGTCGAGGGTGTGGATGTCGAAGAGCAGCGTGCGGCTGGCGTTGGAGATCTCCGTGACATGGGCGGCGCCGCCGGTGAGCCGCCAGATCAGGTAGCTATCGATGGTGCCGAAGCAGAGCTCCCCTGCCTCGGCGCGCTTGCGCACCCCGTCGACCTCGTCGAGCAGCCAGGCGATCTTCGTCCCCGAGAAATAGGGATCGACCACCAGCCCCGTCCGCTCGCGGTAGAGCGTCTCATAGCCGTCGTCGACGAGCGTCCTACAGCGATCCGCGGTGCGCCGATCCTGCCAGACCAGCGCGTTATGCAAAGGGGCGCCGCTCGCCCGCTCCCAGAGCACCGTCGTCTCACGCTGATTCGTGATGCCGATCCCCGCGACCTCCTGCCCGCTGACCCCCGCAGCCTCGAGCGCGCCCGCGATCGCGCGCTCCACCGACTCCCAGATCGCCTCCGGATCGTGCTCGACCCAGCTCGGCTTGGGATAGATCTGCGGAAACTCCACCGTGACCTTCGCTCGCACCGCGATGCTCTCATCGAGCAACAGCACCGTCGTGCCCGTGGTCCCCTGATCGATCGCCAGCGCGTATCGTGCCATCGAGTTCCTCCGCTTTCGTGTCGCAGCTGTCACATGACGAGCCGCCAGGTGACGAGCTGCCACGTGACGAGCTGCCACGATAACTGTGGTGAGGAGGAGGGTAAAGCGCGCGTGGCAGGAGGAGGGTAAAGCGCGCGTGGCAGGAGGAGACCCGGGCGTCAGCGCTTTTGGAGCACGCGGGTCGTGTCGAGCTTGTTGATGGCGGAGCGTCGCTTGGGGGCAGGCGACACCGGCGGGGCGTAGCGTTTCACCACCGGTTCCACCGGGCCACGACCGGCGGCGACGATCTCGAGCGTGTCGCGCGAGATGTGGCCGAGCCAGACCAGAACGTCGCCGAGGCGTGAGCCGTGGCGCTGCTGCAGGTTCAGCGCCTCGAAGAGCTGCACACGGTCGATCAGCTTATGCGCGATCAGCGCTTCGCCGAGGCGTTGGCTGCGCGGGGCGAGAAGCTTGTCCTCATAGACGCGGGTCTTGGCGTCGAAGGCGTCGATGGTCATGCGCCCTTATCGGGGCGTCGCGCGCGATGTTGCGTGATGACGTGTTTTTTTCTGGATGGGACGACCTGGGTCAGCGCCGGCGGGACCGGCGCCAGTTCTTCAGCGCCGCGACGTCGCCGCAGTTGAGCACGTCTTTGGTCTCGAGCCAGCCGCGGCGGGCGGTGCGGATCGCCAGCTCGAGGTGCAGCGCCAGCTCCTCGCCGCTCTTGGCCTCGCCGCCGATCACCACCGGCACCGACAGCTCGTGGGCCCGGCGGCAGTGGTTGGCGTCGAGGTCGAGGCGCAGCGGGTGGCCGTCGAGCTCGAGAGCCACGCCGGTGCGCTGCGCCGCGGCGAGCAGGGCGTCGAGGTCGAGGGCGGTGGCCTCGCGCTTGCCGAGGAGCCGGCCGCTAGGGTGGGCGAGGCAGTCGATCACGCCGCTCTCGAGCGCCGCGATCACCCGCGCGGTCATCTCCTCGGTGGCCATCGTGAGCTGGCTGCGCACGCTGCCGAAGACCCAATCGCTGGCCTCGCCGAGGTCGAGCTCGGTCGGCGCCTGCACCGCGCCCTCGCCGTCGAGGGGCGCGTCGATCGCGGCCAGCAGCGCGAAGCCGTGGGTCTGCTCGAGCTCGCGCACCCGCTCGCGATGCGCCTCGATCGCCGCGGCGGTGGTGGTGTCGTCGATCGGCAGCACCAGCCCGAGGTAGGACAACCCCTCGGCCTTGGCTGCCTCGATCAGCGCCGGCACGTCGATCGCGGCGCCCCCGCCTTCGTCTGCGGCCAGCTGCACCGGCACGTGGAGGTCGCCTCGCAGGTCGCCCCGGCTCAGCGGCTCGGGGAGCTCGTCTCTCTCCGCGGCCTCGATCTCGCCGCGGTTTTCGCGCAGCTCCGGCGGGATGAAGGGCAACCCCACCGCCGCGAAGACCTCCTCCTCGGTGGCCCCGCTGACCCGCTCGCCGGCGGGCTCGGTGTAGACGCCATACTCGTTGATCCGCAGCCCGGCGCGCTTGGCTCGGTCGCGGATCGCGATGTTATGCATCTGAGAGCCAGTGAAGTAGTGCATCGCGGCGCCGTAGCTCTCGGGCAGCAGCACGCGCAGATCGACCTGCAGCCCCGAGTGTAGCCGAACGCTGCATTTGGTCTCGCCGCGGAGCATCACCTCGGCGACCTGCGCCAACGAGACGAAGCGATCCATCACCGGCTCGACCTGCCTCGAGGCGACGAGGACGTCGAGGTCGCCGATGGTCTCCCGACCGCGGCGGCAGCTCCCCGCCAGGTCGATGCGCTCGACCGCCTTCTCCTCCTGCAGCGCCTCGACGATCGCCCACCCCTGGGGCAGAGCGTCGCCCAGCGCTATGCGCCCCGTGCGGCGCCGATAGGTGTCGATCTCGCCCAGCAGCTTGTCTTGTGACGTCTTGCCCATGCGCGGCAGCTTGGCCAGGTCGCCGGCCCGCGCGGCGGCCTCGAGCTCGTCGATGGAGCTGATGCCCAGCTCGTCGTAGAAGAGCTTCACCTTCTTGGGGCCGAGGCCGGAGACCTGGAGCATCTCGAAGAGCCCCGGCGGCAGCTCCGACGAGAGCTGCACCAGGTCGTCGCAGGTCCCGGTGTCGATGATCTCGCGGATGCGCTTGATCGTGCCATCGCCGATGCCCGGCACCTCCTTGAGCGTGCCATCCTCGAGCATCGCCGCCACGCCCTCGGAGAGGTTCTCTAGCGCCTGGGCGACGCGACGAAACGCCCGGATGCGGAAGGCGTTGGCGCCCTGGATCTCCATCAGGTCTGCCATGCGGGAGAAGACCGCGGCGACGCTGCCGTTGTCGACGTAGGTCATAGAGTGCTCCTTTGGATGACTAACCGACGACGCGGTTGCGGCCGCCGTTCTTGGCCGCGTAGAGGTTTTCGTCGGCGTGCCTGATGAACGCGGAGACGTCGATCTCTTCACCGCTCGTGGTCGCTACGCCGAGGCTGATCGTGACCGGGATGGTGTCGCCCTCGAACTCGATCGGCTCGTCGGCGACGAGCCGCCGCAGCTGCTCGGCGAAGTGCATCGCCCCCTGGTGGTCGGCCTCGGGGAGGACGACCACGAACTCCTCGCCGCCGTAGCGGGCCAAGAGCTCTTCGCGGCGGATCCGCCCTGAGATGCGCCGCGAGACCTCGCGCAGCACGTGGTCACCGGTGAGGTGCCCGTGAACGTCGTTGACCTTCTTGAAATGATCGAGGTCGAAGATCACCAGCGACATCGGGCGGCGGTAGCGGTGGGCGCGGGCCATCTCGCGCTCGAGGAAGTCGAGCAGGAAGCGCTTGTTGTGAGCGCCGGTCAGCCCGTCGACGATCGTCATCCGATAGATCGCCTCGTGGTAGCTCGACTCGATGTTGCCGCCCGAGAGGAACTTGAAGATCGTGTTGCCGATCTGCACCAGGTCGCCGTTGCCCAGGGCGCAGCGGCTGCGCAGCGGCTCCTCGTTGACGTAGGTGCCGTTGGTGCTGTCGAGGTCGGTGATCACCAGCGCGGCGCCCTGCCGCTTGACCAGCGCGTGCTTGCGCGACACCGAGTCGAAGTCGAGCTGGATCGCGCAGTCGCTGCCGCGGCCGATGTAGAGCTGTGACCTCTCGAGGCCGAAGCGCTTCCCCATCAGCGGGCCCGGCGGATAGATCATCACGAGACAGGCGTCGCGGTTTTTCCCCTCCGGGGGGCGGATCGCGGTGATGCGAGTTTTCCACTCGTCCATCGGCATGGGCGAAGCTGCTACCTTCCCGACACGGTCTTTGCGAGAGCGATGAAGGATTGTAGGCCGAAAGACGGAGCCTGACCAGCTGAGAGCGGGGGTCACTGTAGGGAAGCTCTTGAGGACCGCCCGTCTGTGGAGGTGACGCGTCTGTGGAGGTGACGCGTCTGTGGAGGTGACCCGTCTGTGGAGGTGACTAGTCTGTGGTGGTCCGCGGTGAGCAGTGCGCGGAGGCTGCCTGCACGACCGCGTCGTTCCACTTGAAGGGGGCGCTACGGCAGAGCGCCTCGGCCTGGGTGCCCTTGGGCGGATCATCTTTGCGCATGATCTCAAGACCAAAGGGCGAGACGTTCAAATCAGGTGTGCAATCTGCCGGACGCGGGACCAGGCGCCAGCAGGGACAGTCCGTGCCGCAGCCGTCGGTCGGGATGGTCGGGTCGAGGAAGTACTTCGTCGGGCATTGCTCGACCAGCGTCTTTTTCTCGTTGGCCGTCTTGTAGCCAGTGATCTCGAAGACCTGGCACTCGACCTTGTCGAGGCAGGTCGTACCGCAGTAGTCGCCGGTGGACTTGCCGTCGGCCTCGCATTCGCCGGTGTTGGCGTTGCAAGTCGCGCCCGCCGGACACTTCGGCATCTTGCAGGCGCCGACGCCCTGGCTGCAGGCGATGCCGCCGTTGGGCAGCAGCAGCGGGGCCTGGATGCACTGCCCACCGAGGGAGGCGACGATCTTGTCGCCGAGTCTCTTGAGGGCGAGGCCGAACTTCGACGGCTCGCAGACCGAGGCGAACTGGCCATCGAAGTAGTTGACCACGCTCATGATGCGGAGGGCTGGCACGGCCGAGCCTTCTTTGCCTTGGCAGCTCGGCTTGAGAGTTGGGTTCGCGCCGTTCTTGCCGACGACCACGGGCTCGGTCGGGCCAGCGATGGCGGCCATGATGACGCGGTCTTTGTTGGGCTTGAGGTTCTCGAAGAACCTGTTGTAGTCCTCGACCTTGTAGAGCCAGTCGAAGGCCGGCACGCAGTTTTTGCGCGCGCCGAGCTTGTTGCGGTCGTTGACGTCGCATTGCACGCCGAACTCGAAGCAGCGGAAGGAGGTCATCGGGCCGAGGGGATCGGTCAGGGCCGCCTGCTGTGGGTCGAAGAGCTGCGGGTTACGCGCAGAGCAGTCGTCCTCGTCGGTGATGAAAACGACCGCGAGGAAGGCGTCGTCGCGGAGGAAGCCCGGGTTGAGGTTCAGCTTCGGGTCGAGGGCGCGGCGGGCGGCCTCGAGCTGCATCTCGAAACCGCAACCGTTGATGCCCAGCGTGGCGATACAGGAGAAGGCGTCTTTCACGCACTGGGTGGCGTCGCCGCTGCAGTTTGGGATGTTCGTCTTCCCCTCGATCGACTTGATGAAGGCGTCGGTCGGCGGGGTGCAGCCGGCGACGCGCGGAGCGTTTTGCAGCTTGCCGCCGTCGCCGCCCTTAATCTCGCAGGAGGGCAGCGTGTAGTTGCCCACGCCGAGATCCGAGGAGACGACGCCGATGTGGACGTTGGGCAGCTGGTTGCCCAGCTTGTCCGAGACCAGCGCGTCGATCAGCTTGCCGAAGTTCTGCTGTAGCGCGATTTGCTCATGCTCCATCGAGCCCGAGTTGTCGATCACGAAGAGTAGGTCGACGTCTTTCTCGATGCTTTGTGGGTAGAGCTTACGGGTCTGTTGCTCGCCCTTCGGCGGCGGGATTTCGAAGGATCGCGAGGGACAGCCCAGGAGCAGGGGCGTCGCCGCGAGGGCCAAGAGCAAACGATAAAGACGGAACATACTTGTCCTCCTGCATTCGGATCACGAAAACGGATGTCACCACGCGCAAAACACGGATGAGGTCACCCGCGGCCGGATTATAGGGAGCGTGCTCTGTAGACGCAACCGCTCCCGGGACTGTGGATACCTCATCGGAGCAACGAAGCAAAAACCACGCCCTGTTTCGGTTACGCGATTTCCACAGGTTACGTTTGTGTGTTGAGTGGGGTGGGGCATCGCTGTTGTCCGCGGCGTCAACGACGTTGACAGTACTGGGGGTCCACGGCTCTCGTTGCCATGGCGTCTCGACGATCGCCGCGATGCTAGAGGAGCGCCTCGCTGATCACGCGGCGCAGGTCGCTGAGCTCGATCGGCTTGGCGATCCTTGGCACGTCGAGATCGATGGACTCCGCGATGTCGTGGCGCGCGCTGGCGATGATCGTCGGCAGCGTCGGCCAGCGCTCGCGGATCCGGGTGAGCAGCTCGACGCCGTCGAGCTCGGGCATCGTCAGGTCGCTGAGCACCAGGTCGACCGGGATCTGCTCCAGAAGCGCCAGCGCCTCATGCCCTCCTTCGGCGGTCTCCACGCGATAGCCGTCTCGCGTTAGGAGCCGCTCCAGAGCACGCAGCACGCTGGCGTCATCGTCGACCAGCAGCACCCGTAGCGCCGCCGCGCTCTCGCTGTCGGCCGCCGGGCTCTCGCTATCGACCGCCGCGCTCTCGCTGTCGGCCGCCGGGCTCTCGCTGCCGGCCGCCGGGCTCTCGCTGCCGGCCGCCGCGCTTTGTGTTGCAACAGGGTGCGCTTCGGGGATCTGTGTCAAAGGCCGAGACCCCGACATCGAGAGCGCCGCGCGACCGACCACCGGCAGCTCGACGCGAAACGTCGTGCCGACGCCGGGCTCGCTGTCGATCGCGATCGAGCCGCTGAGCTGAACCACGATGTTGTGCACGTTGGCTAGCCCGAGCCCCGTACCCTCGCCGGGGGGCTTGGTGGTGAAGTAGGGGTCGAAGATGCGCGCCTGCACCGCGTGGGTCATGCCGCAGCCGGTGTCGGCGACCTCGAGGCGGAGCCGCTCCGCAGTTGGCTTCGTGTCTTTCGCCTCCTTCGCGCCCTCTGGCGCTTCGGCTCGCTCCTCCGACGTCACCGTCGTCAACGCGATGCGCAGCGTCCCGCCTCCGTCGCGCATCGCGTGGACCGCGTTGGCGCCTAGGTTCATCACGATCTGGTGCAGCTGCAGCGGATCAGCGCGCACCAGCGCGTCGCAGGCCTCGAGCTCGCACTCGAGGGACACCCCCTCCGGCAGGCTGCGGCGAAGCAGACGTCGTGCCTCGTTGATCGGCTCGGCGGCCCGTGTGGGTTCGGCCTCGCGCCAGCCGCCGCCGCGACCCAGCGACATCAGGTTGCGCGCCAGCTGCCGCCCGCGCTCCGCCGCCGCGATGATCTCGTCGAGGGGCTCTCGAGCGGAGTCCTCCGCGACCTGGCGCAGCTCTCGACCGAGCATGAGGATCGGTGTGAGCACGTTGCCAACGTCGTGGGCGATGCCGCTGGTCAGAGAGCCGATGGCTTGCAGCTGCTCGGCGTGAGCCAGCTCGGCCTGCAGGGCGACCTCGCGGCTGATGTCGCGGATCGTCACGGTCACCAGGCGGCGCTCGTCGATGCCGGCGAAGGCGGACGCCACGATCTGTGCCTCCCAGGAGCTGCTCGGCTCTAGCGGGCAGGCGACCCGCCGTCTGCCTTGCCAGCAGCCGCGCTCCAGCACCTCGGCCCAGGTCGGCTCGTCGAGCAGCGCCTCGAGCAGCGGGCTCGTCCCGGCCCGCGGGTTGGCGGTCGGCGCGTCATCGGCGGGCTTGATGGCGGAACAGGCGCGCATCAGCGCCACGTTGGCGTACTCCACGCGTCGCTCGTGATCGAGGATCGCGATCAGCTGGTCGCTCTGGTCGATCGCGGCCTGCAGCTGGTGGCGTATGCGCTCAGCGGCGAAGCGACGATCCTGCTCGGCGAGGTAGTTGGTGTTGAGCTGGACGAGCCGCTCCTGCTCGAGGGCGAGCTCGTCGTGGAGCGACTGCAGGCGGCGATGCTGACGCCATTGGACCACCAAGCGCCACAAGAGTAGCAGCGCCGCCAAGCTGGCCAGGGCGAGGGCGGCGAGGATCGACGTGCGATGTCGCAGATAGAAGCTCGGCGGGGCGTCGACCACCACGCTGCCCTCCGGGAGCTCGTCGCGCGAGAGGTGGAAGCGCGAGAGCTGCGCGTAGTCGAAGGTCGGCGCGTCGACGCGGGGGCTGACCACCGGGAGCTCGGCGACGGGGCGGCCGTCGAGGATCTGCTCGAGCAAGCCCGCGGCGGTGCGTCCTTGGCGATAGGGTGAGACCAGCACGCCGCCGACGATGCCGCCGCGCAGATAGAAGTCCCAGGAGCTGTAGACGGGCACCGTGTGGGCGCGTCGCACCACCGCCATCACCGCCTCGCCGTCGACGTAGCGCCCGGCGCGGTCGCGGTTCAGCGGCGTCAGATAGACCATGCTCGCCGGGCCCAAGGAGGCCAGCTTCTGCTCGATCTCGTCGAGAGAGGCGCCGATCAGCGTCTCGATACGTAGGTCGCGGTCGCAGTTGCAGCGCGCCAGCTCGGCCCGGATCGCGT
Organism: Pseudomonadota bacterium; assembly: GCA_002747355.1. GTDB lineage: Bacteria > Myxococcota_A > Polyangia. The sequence goes on from PDPC01000044.1 coordinate 18,726, forward strand.
CGCTGGTGGGGGTGGCGTCGGAGACGATCAGGAGGTGGGTGCGCGTAGGGTGCACGGCGCGCATCAGCGCGATGGTCGCGCGGTGGTCGGCGTGCTCGACCACGCCGGTGACGGTCGCGCTGCCTCGCAGCAGCGCCGGGGTGTAGTTGTTGACGCCACAAAAGACGATCGGCACGTGGGGAAAGAGCTCGTCGCGATAGTCCAAAGCGAAGCGCAGCGCGTTGTTGTCAGCGACGAGCACAGCCGCGACGCGGGTGTGGGCCAGCCGCGCCTTCAGATAGCCCCGGTGCAGGGCGAAGGCCGCGGCGGGCTGCAGCCGCTTGCTGTCGAGGTAGGCGAAGAGCAGGTGCAGGTCGCGTCGCTTCTGCCGACCTAGGACGCTCTCGACGCCGTCGTTGATCCGATCGACCCAGGGCAGCCCCTGGTGATAGGAGTGGAGCACCAACACCGAGCGGGCCGGCCTACCGGCGGCAGCCGCCGCCGCGGGGCCCAAGAGCCCCGCGACCAGCGCGAGCGCCAGCCACCTTGGTGTGGACGTGTCTTGGCGGTCCATCTCCAACCTTTCGACCAGCCGGGAACCATCGTCCGCCTATCAGCACCTTTCATCGACGACGGAGTGGAGAACTAAAGAGCACCCCGACAGATCCCTCCCGTCTCCCTCCCGTCGCCGGGGACAGCACTGCCGGCCGCTTTCGAGGCCTCAGAAAGCTCGCCGCACCACCCGTTCGGCTCAGGGGCGGGATCGATGTCGACGCCGCCGAGGTCGAAGGGCGTCTGCAGGTTGCTCGGAGGGGGGGGCGCCAGCGACCCGAAATGGCGCAGCCGACATGCAACGCAATCAAGCGCTAGACCAGCACGAAACACCTCTTCCGCTGTTGTTTGGGGCTTTGTAGGGGGCGCCCAAATCAAGAGGCTGTTAGGAGCCTGAAACGACACGGATGTGGTTGTTGTCGGCGAAGCAAAGCGCTATGCTGCAAACAGAGTCGACTCAGGGCCTGCCGAGCGTTTCTCCCCCCCAAGGCGCTCGGCGGGCCCGCTTCTTGCTAGCCCATTGAAGTCGTCTGGCCTAGTTGTGATGGAACGCAGACTCTGGCCGCCTGAGCCGCTCTAGAGCGCGCTCACGGGATCCGCAGAGGTTATGGCCATCGGTATCGTTTCACCGGTGGTCGAGCGCGGTTGCCCCCACCACAGACCCTCGACTACCATCGCCGCCGTATGGTCGACCACACCCTGCGACGGGTCCTCGTCGTCGATGACGAGGAGAACATCCGCTTGATGCTCACCACGGTGCTCGAGCAAGAGGGCTTCGATGTGGTGGAGGCGGAGGACGGCGCGCAGGCGCTCGAGGCTTGCGTGGACAAGCCGCCCGATCTGCTGCTGACGGATGTACGGATGGCGGGCATGGGGGGGCTCGAGCTGCTCTCGAAGGTGCGCGCCGACTACCCGGACGTGGTCGTGGTGGTGATGTCGGCCTATGGCAATCTCGACAGCGCGCTCGAGGCGATCAAGCTCGGCGCCTACGATTACATCGCCAAGCCCTTCAAGCCCGCCGAGGTGGTGCTGCTGATCCGCAAGGCGGAGGAGCGAGAGCGGCTGAAGCGGGAGAACCTGCGGCTGCGCTCGGATCTCGCGCGCTACCGGGGCGACGCGGGGTACGGGGGGATGATTGGGCGCTCAGAGCCGATGGAGCGCATCTTCCGCGTGATCAAGAAGGTCGCGGCGTACAAGACGACGGTGCTGATCTCCGGCGAGTCGGGTACGGGTAAGGAGCTGGTGGCGCGAGCGCTCCACGACGCGGGCCCTCGCGCGGGGCAGGCCTTCGTGCCGGTGAACTGCGGGGCTATCCCGGAGCCGCTGCTCGAGTCGGAGCTTTTTGGTCACAAGAAGGGCGCCTTCACCGGCGCCACCACCGACAAGCGTGGGCTCTTCGCCGAGGCCGACGGCGGTACGCTCTTTCTCGATGAGATCGGCGAGCTGCCGCTCAGCCTGCAGGTGAAGCTGCTGCGCGTGCTGCAAGAGGAGGAGGTGCGCCGCGTCGGCGACTCGCGCGCGTTCAAGGTCGACGCCCGCGTCGTGGCCGCGACGGTGCGCGATCTTGCGGCGGACGTGAAGGCGGGGCGCTTTCGCGAGGATCTCTACTACCGGCTCAATGTGCTGCCGATCGAGATGCCCCCGCTACGCGAGCGGATGGACGACGTCCCCGCTCTCGTCGAGCACTTCGTGCGCGCGAATAACACGCGCCTGGGGATGTGCATCAACGGCGTCACACCCGATGCGATGCGTCAGATCCTCGCCTACGCCTGGCCCGGCAATGTGCGCGAGCTCGAAAACACGATGGAGCGCGCGATGGTGCTCGCGGAGGGCGAGCTCGTCGACGTGGCGAGCTTGCCACCGAAGCTCGCCGAGCGCGGCGACCCGATCCAGCGCTCGCTGCTCAGCGGCGATCTGAGCATCAAGCGCACGACTCGGTTGATCGAAAAGGAGCTGATCACCCGCGCTCTCGAGCAGACCGAAGGCAACCGCACCAACGCGGCGAAGCTGCTCGAGATCAGTCACCGGGCGCTGCTCTACAAGATCAAAGAGTACGAGATCACGTAGCGCGCTCGCGCGCTCGCTGGGCTGTCGGCCTCCCTCGCAGCTTGCTGATCGCGTGATCGAGCCCTCCCGTCGCGACGTTTGCTCTTCGAACCGACATCGCCACTCATTCCTCCCATCGCTGGCGGCGGCGCTGCCGGCCCGGCGTGGTCTCGAGTCTGTGGCGGTGCGCTCAATTCTTGCCCGCGGATGCGGACCTCCGGCATGATCGTGCCATGGCACTCCCTCAGGCGTTCGCTCTAGGACGGAGGCAGGATCCTCCCGGGGGCCGTGTGTGGTCTCGAGACGATCTGTTTTTTGACCTGCGGGCGTCGAGATGCCTAGAATGTAGTTATAGAACTTTCATCGAGCTACATTTGGTTACCTGTGGGTTCGCCTCGCCCGTTTCGAGCGATGGGCGGGGCGAAGGTTGTTCGCAAGAGTTTGAAAACAATGCGCTTTGGCGCCAGTTTCGGCGAACGTCTCAACCCGTGACTCGGTGGGACGAGACTCAGCGCCGGTGAGGAGCGACGTAGAGCAAAGATCTTGGTTGCCGAGGAGTTATGCCGGTTTGCCGGGTGTGTCTGACTGCGACCTGAGTTATGACTGATTCATAGCTAATTTAAACTTAATTAAACGTCATTTATAGGGCGTCGCAGTTGACAGGTAGGTTGAGTCGGTCGCATAATTAACGCGTTTCGAAGACTGCGTTAGGCAGCGCGCGGCGCAACAAAGCGCTGGTCTTGGGTGCCTGAGAGCAGACACCCAACTTAGCCGTCGAGACCCGAAGATGGACACCCACGACTCCAAGCAAACCGAGCGCAAGGAACCTCGCGACGAGGGCGACGACACGAGCAACGCTGCTGTTGCTCCAGAGCGCCAGCGAAGCACTGCCTCCAAGCGCACGGCCGCCAAGAAGACAGCTCCACGCGTCAGCGAAAACAATGTTCGCAAGCTTCGCACCGAACGCATGATGAGCAAGGCCGAGCTGGCCCGGCGAGCGGGGTTGTCGACGTTGACCATTGATCGGGTCGAAAAAGGCTTCCCCTGCCGCATGGACACCAAGCGCAAGATTCTGGAGGCGCTGGGACTCACTCCATCTGATCGTGTGGCAGTCTTCGGTGAAGAGGATTAGGCTAGAGAGCGCACGCGGCCTCCCGCTCACGTAGCTTCTAGCTCCTGCTGTCATCGCTCGCGCTGCTCGAGGCATCTCCGCCGTCGATCGATCATGATCGATCGATCATCGTCGATCGATCGTTATCGATCATCCATCGATGTCGCGCGGAGGCGGCCCCTGGGCTCGTCGGTGGCTCGCTCTTCTCTTCTCCGTGCAATCGGCCGCCGCTGATCCGAGACGACTCCCAGGTTGGCAGAGGGCCCGATGGCGAAGAACTGTATTGGCGTCGACATTGGCAGCAGCGCGATCAAGGTCGTTCAGGTCAAGACCTCGAAGCGCGGCGTTCAGCTGGTCAACTTCGGCATCGAGCCTGTCCCGCCGCAGAGCATCGTCGACGGCTCGATGATGAACGCGTCCGCGGTCGCCGACGCGATCTCCTCGATCTTTTCGCAGCTGAAGATCCGCAACAAAGATATCGCTCTGGCCATCGCCGGGCACTCGGTGATCATCAAGAAGATCTCCGTGCCGACGATGACCCGTGACGAGCTCGAAGAGCAGATCCACTGGGAGGCGGAGCATCACATCCCCTTCCCCAAAGACGAGGTCGAGCTGGACCACCAGATCCTCGACCCCGCGGGCACTGGCGGCAACCAGATGGAGGTGCTGCTGGTCGCCGCCAAAAAAGAGGTCGTCACCGACTACACAGACGCGGCGCTGCAAGCGCAGCTCAACCCCTGCGTGGTCGACGTCGGCGCCTTCGCCCTGCAGAACTGCTTCGAGACCAACTACGGTAAGAGCGACGAGACGGTGGCCCTGCTCAACGTCGGCGCCTCGATCAGCACGCTGAACATCGTGCATCAAGGTGAGAGCGCGTTCACCCGCGACGTGACCATCGGCGGCAACGCCTACACCGAAGAGATCCAGAAGCAGCTGAACATCGGCTACGAAGAGGCGGAGGCCTACAAATGCGGCGGTACCGCTGGCGATGAGGTCATCCCGCGGGAGGTCGAAGAGATCCTCACGCAGCAGGCCGAGGTGATGGCCGGCGAGTTTCAGCGCTCCTTCGACTTCTATCTCGCGACGACCGCTGAGGGGCAGATCGACCGCGTGTTCTTGAGCGGCGGCTCGGCCAAGGTGCCGGCGCTCCGTGAGGCTATCGAGACCCGTGCACGCATCCCGGTCGAGCTCTTGAACCCCTTCAAAGGCATCGACGTCGACGAGTCGACCTTCGATATGGATTACGTCACTGAGCAGGCGCCGATGGCGGCGGTCGCCCTGGGGCTGGCCCTGCGCTATGAGGGAGACAATCTCTGATGATTCGGATCAACCTACTTCCCGTCCGGCAGTCACGCCGCGTTCAGGCGGGGACTCGGCAGATCGCCATGTTCCTTGTGCTGACGTTGGTCGCCGTGGGGGTGATGTTCTTCCTCTACGAGACGAAGTCGAGCGAGGTGGAGGATCGGCAGCGCGCCGTCAACACGCTCAGACGCGACATCAGCCGCCTGAAGAAGCAGGTCGGCGACTTCAACCGGCTGAAGATGCAGCGCAATCGCCTGCTACAGCAGCGAAAGGTGATCGAGCAGCTCCACGCGGCGCGGACGGGTCCGGTGCATATGCTTCGGGAGCTGTCAGATATCCTCAGCGAGGGCAAGGGGCCGACGATCAACCAGCAGCACTACGAGAAGATCCTGCGCCGCGACCCGACCGCCGGCTTCAACCCGCGCTGGAACCCGCGGCGGCTCTGGATCGAGACCCTCGACGAGAAGGATGGGGCGCTGTCGCTCGCTGGCAAGGCGAAGGATCATGACGACGTAGCCGAGCTGCTCAAGCGGCTGACGCTCTCCGAGTACTTCACCAACGTTCAGCTCTCGCGCAACGATCAAATGCTCGACCGCAAGGCCGGCTTCAAGGTCGTTCGCTTCAAGCTGACCTGCAACACCACCTACTAGGACGGAGGAAGCCCGATGGCCTTGAACGAGCTAGGAGAACGCTTCGCGAAGCTCCCCGTCCGAAACAAATACCTGGGCCTGATCCTTGGCCTCGGCCTGATGGGGGTCGTGTTCTACATGCTCTTCTATTCGGATCTCGTCGATAAGATCGGCAAGCTCGAGAGGGACCGCGCCAACCTCGAGATCGACAAGAGCAAGTACGAAGAGAAGAAGCAGAAGTACATGGCCTTCCGCGCGGAGGTGAAAAAGCTCATGCGCAAGAAGAAGGCGCTGCTCAAGGAGCTGCCGACCACGGCCGAGATTCCATCCTTTCTGCAGAGCCTCCACGCTCAGGCCGAGCTCGCCGGGCTGAACATTCAGACCTTCAGCAAGCAGAAGGAGGCCAACCGGGGCTTCCACGCGGAGATCCCCGTGCGGATGGCGATCTCGGGCACCTATCACCAGATTACCCGCTTTTTCTACTCGGTGGGCAACCTCAAGCGCATCGTCACCGTGCGGGACGTGTTGTTGAGAGCGCCGACGAACCCGGCCAAGGCCAGAGGCAACAAGAGCGGTGTGACGCTCGACGCGAAGTTCGTCGCCAGCACCTTTCGGTTCATCGAGAAGAAGGCGCCGCCGCCGCGCCAGCGTCGCCGCGGTAAGCGTGGTTAGGGTGGATGGAGCGAAACCGATGATGAGATCAAACCGGCGATCCGCGCCGCGCACTGTGCAACGCAGGCTTCGCATGCTTAAGAGCACCCCTACAACCTCCTCCCGTCGCCGGGCACCGCACTGCCGGCCGCTTTCTAGGCCTCAGAAAGCTCGCCGTACCGCCAGTATGGCTCATGTCTTCGGCTACGAAATCGGCGCGGCAGCTCAGCACCCGGCTCGGTCCCAAATGTGTGGGGAAGCTCTTAAGAGCACCCCTACAAATCCCTCCCGTCGCCAGGTACAGCACTGCCGGCGTTCTGGGCCTCGGAGAGCTCGCGATATGGCTCATGTCTTCGGCTACGAGATCGGCGCGGCAGCTCAGCACCCGGCGCGGTCCCGAATGTGTAGGGGTGCTCGTGATCATGATCGCCCCGCGGGCACTTCCTCAAACACGCTCCGCGCGCGGACGAGCTGGCTGCTGACCCTCCTCGCCGCCCTGATGCTCTGCCTCGGGGGCAGCGCGGGCTGCGGTGATAGCCCCAAGAAGAACAAGGCCTTCGCCAAGAAGAAGAGGAGGCGCCGGCGCCGTCGCCCCGGGCGTCGCGTCGCGGCTGCGCCCAAGCGCGTGCGCAAGAAGTTCCGCGTGGTGGAGCTTTCGGATCAAGACTTCGTGGAGAGCCCGAGCAATCGTGACCCCTTCCGCTCGTATATGTCGGAGTTTCGCGAGCAGACCGCCCCCCAGAAGCGGCTGCCCTCGCAGCGTAAGGTGCGGCTGAAGCGCTATGGCCTCGACGAGATCACGCTGGTGGCGGTCGTCACGGGAGGGGTCCGCGCTAGGGCGATGTTCCGAGATCCCACGGGGTTGGGCGTGACCGTTGTTCGTGGAAACTACATCAGCAAGAGCGAAGGCGAGGTGAAGCAGATCCTGCCCGGCCGCGTGGTGGTGGAGATCCGCGAGTCCTACGAGGGTGGACAGAAGGTGGCCGATCGCGTGATCGAGCTCCATGCTAAGAGCAAGCGACCCTAACGGAGACAAGTTTTTCGACCTGCCTGGTGGGTGTGCGCTATAATCGCCAGGTGACATAGGCACGATTAGACGGTCGAGGCAAGGGATCTCGATGCATGGCGCGGCGCTGGACCGGAGCGTTCGCGGGACCACCAGCGTCGAGGAAGCAAGCGTCGAGGCCGTAGCTCCGCTAGAGGCGGAGCACCAGACTGGCCCCTAATGAGGGTTGGTCAACGGGGTGGTCGTCCTCTCTGGCGACCGGCAGCACGACATTCTGACGAGGGGAGAGGTTCCCTTCGAATGTGGCCGAGCGGCGCCGAGCGTCCGTGCGTAGAACGCCGGAGCGACGTGTCGTCAGGTCGGCTGTGGTTCGTGCTCGCTGCTTGGTAGCGGGTGCGGCGACAAGGAGAGCGGTCGATGAACGCGAACCGATTCGCAACCCCGGGCTCCCGCTGTGCGGCTATCGTCGCAGCGGCGCTGTTGCTCGCCTCGAGCGGCGACGCCTCGGCCCGCGCCCTGAACGTCGTCTCCGACGTGAACGTGCGCGAGCAGGGGAACAACACCGTCGTCAAGCTTCGCTGCGCGACCAAGCCGATGTTCTCGGTGTTCAAGCTCGAGCGGCCGCGCAGGCTGACGATCGATCTCGCCAACGCCCAGTTTTCGCGCATCGGCAGCCTGATCGATGTCGACAGCTGGGCCGTCAGCCAGATCGCGACGACGCAGTTTCGCACCAGCGCGTCGACCATCGCGCGGGTGATGATCAACTTCCGCCGGCGCGCGCACTACACCGTGCGCAGCCAGGGGAGCACGCTGGTCGTGATGGTGATGCCACATAAGGCGCGGCCGCTCTCCGCGAAGGACAAGCGCTCCGCCAAGGAGATCGCGCGAGCCCGCAAGGAAGCGGAGACCGCGCGTCGTCAGGCGCAGCGCGCGGCCCAGCAGGCCCAGCGGGCTCAGACCGATCTGGGGCGGTTGGCCAAGGAGGCCGCCACGGCGCGAGCCGAGGCGCAGCAGGCTCGACGCCAGGCGAACTCGGCCAAGAGCAAGATGGCGAAGCTCTCCAAGGAGGCCCGTCGTCGCACCCTCGAGGTGGAGCAGCGCGCTCGCAAGCTCGCGTCATTGGCCGAGGCCGCCCGCCGAGACGCCGCCGCGGCGCGGGCGAAGATGGCCCAGGCCGGCAGCCGGGTGAAGACGCTGGAGCGCGAGGCGCAGCGGCGCGCGCTCAAGCTGGCCCGCCAGGCTGAGGTCGCCCGCCGCGCGGCGAAGCAGGCCCAAGAGGAGACGGCGAAGGCCAGGCGGCTGGTCGCCAAGCTTCGCGACGAGGCCAGGAGCGCCAAGGCCGCCGCGTCGCGAGAGCGCCAAAACGCCGCTCGCAAGGCGCGGGCGCTGGCCTCGGCGCAGCGCGCGCTGGCCAAGCACGACCGCGACCTGATGCGGGCCCGAGGCGCCCGAAGCAAGCTCCAGGCCCAGCTGAGCAGCGTCCGCAGCCAGGTCGCCCGGCGTCAAGAGCAGGTCGAGCAGCTCAAACGTCAGGTCGAGCGCGCGCGCCAGATCGCGCGCAGCTCCAGAGACAAGGACGCCTCCACGCGCCTGCGTGCCGCCGTCGTGGCCCTCCGCAAGGCCCACGCCGAGGCCAAGCGCTCCGAGCTCGCCCGGGTCCGTGTGGCCCGTGCCCTAGGCCGCGCCGAGGCCCAGACCCGCAGCGCCGAGCGGGCCCGGCGCCAGGCTGAGGTCGCCCGTCAGCACGCAGAGTCGGCGCGTCGGATGGCGCTGGCCGCCCGCAGCAAGGCCGAGCTCCAGCGCAAGACCGCAGAGAAGGCCCGCCTCGCCGCCGAGCGCGCCCGCGCCGGGGCCCTTCGGACCCTCGCGGAGGAGCAGCGCCGCCGCCTCGCCGCCGAGCGCGCCCGCGCAGTGGCCTCGCGGAAGGCAGCCCAGCTGGCCAAGGCCATCGCCAACGTGAAGGCCCGCCGCCTCAGCGTCGGCGCCGCCGAGCGTCGCGTCCGCGAGCTCGAGTCAGCGCTTGCCCAGGTCCAGAGGCGAGAGCGCTCCCAGCGTAAGCGTGTGGCCCTCGTCGAGGCTAGCCTCGAGACCATGCGGCAACGCGCTCGGCGCGCCGAGACCAGGCGCGCTCAGCTCGCCATCGATGTCCGTCAGGCCCGCGCCGACGAGCGCCGTCAGCACCGCGCGCTCGTTGGGCTGCGCCGCCAGCTGCGGCAGCAGCGAGGCAAGGCCTCGCGGGCCCTGGCGGCTGTCTCGCGGCTGCGGAAGGCTCGTGACGTGGCGAGAAAGCGCGTCGAGCGCAAGCGCGGGGCGGAACGCCGTCGCGCGGCGGCCGCCCTCGCGCGTGCCGAGCGTCAGCTCGAGAGCGCCGAGCGCGCACAGCGCAGCGCCAAGCGGGAGCACCGCCTGGCGCTGGCCAAGGTCGCCAGCGCGACCAAGCAGCAACGCAAGCTCCTCGCCCGCCTCGCGGGCACTCAGCGTCGCCTCGGGGACGCCTCCCGCCGCCTAGCCCAGGTCGAGTCCCGGGTGCGTCACGTCAGCGGTGACTTGAAGGGCGCCCGCGCTCGCCTTGTTCAGGTCGCTGCCAAGCGCCAGGCCGAGGAGCAGGCCAAGCGTCGGGCCAAGCTGGCTCGCGTCGCCGAGGAGCAGCGGCTGCTCTCGGCCCAACGTCAGCGCCAGGCCGCGGAGCGCGCGCGCAAGGCCGCTCGTGGCCAGCTGGGCAAGCTTCAACAGGATCTCGCGCGAGTACGCCAGGCACGCAAGGCCGAGCAGGCCCGGTTAGCGACGCTCCGTCGCTCGCAGCGGGCGGCGAAGGCCAAGCTCGTGGCCCTCGAGGCCGCCAGCGCCAAGCAGGGCCAGATGAGCCAGGCTCGTCAGGTCAAGCTCGCCCGCCTCGGCGCCAAGCTTCGCACGCAGCGCGCCAGGCTTCAGACGCAGCGCGCCAAGCTTCGCACGCAGCGCGCCAAGCTCGCCGAGCTGAAGAAGCGCTGGGCCAAGCCCACGGTCAAGGTCGCCGCCGCGATCCGCAACATCAGCTTCGCCGACAAGGCCGACCGCGCCGAGGTGCAGATCCGCCTGCGTGGTAAGCCGAAGATGCGGGTGCAGCGTCAGGGCGATCAGCTCGTGCTGGCGATCGACGGCGCCCAGCTGCCACGGCTCCTGCAGCGCACCCTCGACACCAAGGCCTTCAAGGGCCCGGTGGAGAGCGTCAGCTCCTTTGTCACCAACGGCGCCGAGGACCGCGTCTACATCAAGGTCGACACCACTGGCAAGCCGCGGCAGCGCCTCCTGCGCCGCGGTGACCTGCTGGTCTGGCGCTTCGACAAGCCGCGCGCCGCTGGCAGCCAGTTCGCCGCCGCGCCGGGCCGAAGCGCCAGCGGCAAGGCGCGGACCGCTGCTCGCCGCAAGAGCACCTCGCTCGATGGCGCGACCTACGACTACAAGACCGTGCGGGTGGCCGGCGCCCGCACCCGGGGCCGCACGCGCCGCTTCCGTCGCCGCCGCTACAGCGGGCGCCGGATCGACCTCGACTTCAAGGACGCAGACATCCACAACATCTTACGGCTGCTGTCGCAGGTCGGCAGCGTCAACATCGTGACCAGCGACGACGTCAGGGGCAAGGTCACCATCCGCATGCGCAACGTCCCGTGGGACCAGGCGCTGGACGTGATCCTGCGTGCCAAGGGCCTGGGGCAGGTGCGCGAAGGCAACCTGGTGCGCGTGGCGCCGATGGCCGACCTCGAGAAAGAGCGCGAGGCCGAGATCGCCCGGCGCAAGCAGCTCGCGCAGCTGCTGCCCCTCGAGACCCGCCTGGTGCCTCTGAGCTACGCCGACGCGCAGAAGGTGCTGCCCAAGCTGCGCTACACCCTCAGCCCCCGCGGCAAGCTGACCTTCGACGAGCGCACCAATATGGTGATCGCCCGCGACGTCTCGGCGAACCTGAACCTGCTTGAGAAGATGATCCGCAACCTCGACACCCAGACCCCGCAGGTGATGATCGAGGCTCGCATCATCGAGGCCCGCAGCAACTACACCAAGGAGCTCGGCGTGCAGTGGGGGGGCTCGTTTCAGGCCAGCTCGGGCAACGGCAACTCCACGGGCCTGGTTTTCCCCAACCAGATCGGCATCGGCGGCGGTGGCGGCGACAACCAGACGCCCTCTAACGGCCTGCTCTTTGGCCAGGCAGCCAACCCGAACTTTGCTGTCAACCTGCCGGCGACCGTCGGTACCAACTCCGGTGGCGCGATCGGCCTGACCCTTGGCTCGATCTCCGGCGCCTTCAACATCAACCTGCGCCTCTCGGCCGCCGAGACCAAGGGCGATATCCGTATCGTCAGCGCGCCGCGGATTACAACCCTCGACAACGTCGAGGCCAGCATCGAGCAGGGCGTCACGATCCCCTACTCGCAGGTCAGCGCCGCCGGCACCCAGACGATCTTCAAAGACGCCAAGCTCAACCTGACCGTCAAGCCCCACGTTACCGCCGACGGCAGCGTGGTGATGAAGGTCCAGGTCCAGCGCAACGAGGTCGACTTTGTCAACACCGGCGCGCGAGGTCAGCCAACGATCCTCAAGAAGGAGGCCAAGACCGAGATGCTGGTCAAGGACGGCGACACGGCGGTCATCGGTGGCATCTACACCACTCGCGACGGTCGTCGCTGGCAGAAGGTGCCCTGGTTCGCCGACATCCCAATTATCGGATGGTTCTTCAAGAACCGGCAAGACACCAGCGATCGCGAAGAGGTGCTGGTCTTCATTACCCCGCGCATCATCAACCGCGCCCAGAGCATTGGTCGCTGACTTCGGAGCGCGGTATCATGATCACGATGCACGACAGGCTCGGGCGCTCGCCCGAGCGCGACAGGAGGAGCCGATGAGCGCCGCAAGGACGTGGCTGAGCGCTGCAATGGTCAGCCTCGTGGCCCTTTCGGGCTGCGTCGACGAGAGGTCATTCTACATCAAGGCCAACCGCGCCAAGTGCACACCCCAGAACGCCTCAAGTAACAGCAGCGGTGGCTCCAAGGATGAGCTCCAGCTCGGCGCCGGGGTGCTCGACATCTCCGAACACGGGCTGAGCGAGGGGTATCGGCTCTTTCCCACGCTGGTCAATGACCTGCTTTCGTCCCAGCAGGTCGACGATGAGCCCGAGCGCAACAACCTGCGGCTCAAGCGCTTCGACGTCGAGCTCGCCCTCGGTCAGGTTGGGAGGCTCAACCAGATCCCGAGCGCTCTGACGAGCTTCAGCGTGCATGCCAGCGGCTTCATCCCGCCCGGTGGGGTGCTCCAGATCGACGGCGTGAAGATCTTGCCCGACGACCTGCTGGACCACATCAAGCGGTTACCGCGCGGTGGGCGCGATCTGATCGTGGCCAAGATCCAGGCGGTGGCCGATCACAACGGCTCGGAGCTGAAGAGCGTCGAGTTCGAGTATCCGATCGAGATCTGTCGGGAGAAAAACTGCCTGGTCAACTTTATCCCCAACTGCAAAGACGCGCTCGCGGCGACGGACCCGATCCCCCTCAACGCCTGTGGGCTCTCGCAGGACGCCCCCACGACCTGCTGTGACCTGTCCTTCGGGACGGGGGAGAAGACGACCACCTTTCGCACCTGCTTGACCAGCAAGTAGGCTCTCCGCCAGCTTCCTCTCGCGATACCCACGACCTCTCGCGACCTACCGCTTTTTTCGCCGGCGCCGCAGGCGCTCTCGCCGCGCCTTCGGCAACCTCTGGCCGATCCTCGGTACGTCACGCCGCTTGCCCCAGAGCACCGAGTACGCGAAGAAGCTCGCCAACACGCGCTTGCTGTAGCGGCGGGTCTGGTCGTAGGGGATGCGCTCCATCAGCTCGTCGAGGCTGTGGCGCCGGTAGCGCGCGAGCCAGCGGTAGACGGCGCCATGGCCGGCGTTGTAGCCGGCGATGATCAGCGGCGTCACGCCGCGGAAGGTGCGCTGCAGAAACGCCAGGAAGGTCGTGCCGAGCGTGATGTTGGTCGCCGGATCGCGAAGCGCCTTACGGTCGACGCGCATCCGATGGCGGGAGCCGGCGGCGCGCGCGGTAGGCAGGATCAGCTGCATCAGCCCGATCGCGTTGGCGTAGGACTCGATGCGGGTGGAGAAGCCGCTCTCTTCGCGCATCACGGCCCAGGCCAGCTGCTTGGGGATCCCGGCGCGTCGCGCCAAGGGGCGCACCAGCTGCGGGAAGGCCAGCGGGAAGGCCACGCGCCAGCGGCGGACGTTGTCTCGCAGCGGGTAGTCGCGCTTCCAGCGCCAGTCGCGGCTGCGCGGGACCTGATGCGAGAACGACCACTGACCGGCGCGATCGAAGAGCACGGCGGCGAGCCAGAGCTGTGGCTTCTGCCCCCTGCGCGTGCTCAAGCCGGCGCGCGCCAGCTCGCGCGCGGCGTAGGTCCCGAGGCCGAGGCGCAGCAGCTCGATCCCACGGCGGAACGCGGGCTTGGTGGTGAGTTCGCTGTCGGTGAAGGTCCAGCGCCCTGCTCGCTTGCCGATTGGGACGAGGAGCTCGCGGCGGAGTTTGCGGAAGACCCGCGGCCAGCCCTCGCGCAGGCGGTTGAAGGCCTGCAGCGCGTAGTAGGAGAGCGGATACTCGCGAATCGCGGCCTCATAGGCTCGACGTGCTCGGCCGCGCTTGCCGAGCCGTCCGTAGATCCGGGCTCGCCAATAGAGGGCACGGCCCTCAGCGTAGTAGCGGCGCGCGTGGCCGAGGGTGTCGATGATGGTACCGAGGTGCTTGTCGGCGTCTTTGTAGTGCTTGTCGAAGTAGGCCTGCCGGGCCAGCCGCCAGAGCGCCTCCCGTCGCTGATCGCCCTGCGGGTGTAGGGAGGGGAGGGCGACCAGGAGCTTGGCGACCATCTTCTTCTTTTTCAGCTCGGTGTAGGCCTCGGCGGCGCGCAGCCGCGCGTCGTCGCTGTAGCTGTGGTGAGGGAACTCGCGCTCGAGGGCCAGAAAGAGCTTCGCCGCGGCGAGGTAGCGGCCCTTGCGGTAGAGGCCCCGCGCCTGGTTGTAGAGGCTCTTGACCACCAGCTGGTGGAGCTTCGCCTTGCGACAGAGCTTCACCGCCTGGGCGAAGTGCGGCTCGGCGCGGTCGCGTTGCCGTTGTTTGAAGATGCTCTTGGCGACGTGGTAGCGGGCCTGACAGCGCCCCGCGGCGTCGAGGTCGCCGCGCTTCAGCGCGGCGAGGAAGCCCCGCTCGGCGCGCCGGTTGCGGTGCTTGCGGTCGTACACGCGTGATTGGCGCAGCAGCTCGGGGCCGTTGAGCTTCGCCTGGGCGCCGGGCAGACCATGGGCGGCGGCCGCGAGGCCTCGGCGCGCAGCGGGGGCTTGCCGTGAGAGCGGGCAGGCGATCAGGATCGCCTTGTAGTGGTGCAGCGCTCCGCGCC
>PDPC01000209.1 GCA_002747355.1 Pseudomonadota bacterium
AAGGGCGCCTGCTGGTAGCAAGCAACCGACGAGCAACAACCGCTGTGATTTCGCAGACCAGCGCGGCGACGGGAGGTAAGTTGGTCAGCGCTCTAGATCAAGAGACCGCTCGTGTTGCCGGCCAGCGACTCTTCGGTGCACAGTGGATCACATGAGGCTTCGTAGGTTCCGCTCGACTTGGCTCCCGATCTCTATCCTCTCTCTGGGGCTCTCCGCGCTGCTCGTGCTCGCGGCCTGCTCTGATGACAACAGTGCAGTTCAGCGCGACGCTGCCCCAGCGGATGTGCTCGTCGTCGACCAGCGGGTCGATCTGCTACGAGCAGATCTCGCCGCCGACCTGGCGCCCTCGCGGGATACAGCGGGCGTGCCGTTGCCGGGCTTCGGGGCGCTCATGGGCGACTGCGGCGTGCTCGACGACACCGAGTGGAGCGCCGCCAGCTCACCTTTTTACTTCAGAAACGCCATCGACTTCGGCGCCGCGGCGTTCGACGAGACCAAGCTCTCGGCTGGTGGTCAGAAGGTCTTCACCGACGGCAACCTCGGGGGCAACTCGTTGCACAGCGAGGTCTTCTCCTATGAGGTGCTCTATCGCTGCGAGCTGGCGACGCTCCTCAAGACCGAGAAGGACATCACGTATCTCGACGACGGGGGCAAGAAGACCGACCTGCTGGTCGAGATTGACGGCCGCAAGGTCGGGGTGAGCGTGACCCGGGCGTTCCACTACCCGCCGGGGCAGCCATATACCGAGGCCGAGGCGAGGACGCTCCTTGAAAAGAAGCTCCCCGACGTGCTGGCCAGCGCTGCCAACGCCAAGGCGGAGGACGCCTGGGAGCGCTCGATGCTCCACGTGATCGCCGCCGACGCCCAGCACGCGGACGTGGTCAAGACGGCCTACGACCAGCTCGACCCCCAGGTCCGGGCCAACACCCTGCTGCTGGTCACGGTCACCGACGGCAAGGACGACTACATCTACTGAGGAGGTAAGAGGGTAAGGCTTGGCGGTGGGAGGATGCCGTGGGGGCTCAGCGCTTGGTAATGACGGCCTCGACGGAAGCCGCCAGGATGTCGAGGCCCGCGTTCAGGTCGCCGTCGGGGGTGGTCAGCGGGGCGAGGAACTTCAGCACCTCGTCGCGGGGGCCGGAGGTCTCGATCAGCAGCCCGCGCTCGAAGGCGGCCTTGGAGACCTCGCCACCGATGGTGTGATCGGGGAAGCGCAGCCCATAGATGAACCCACGACCGTAGGCCTCACCGCCCCAGGCCTTGGCGATGGTCTCGAGGCGCTCGCGCACCTCTGGGCCGCGGCGCGCGACGTCCTTCATCAGCGTGTCGTCCCGCCAGTACTGCTCGAGGGTGCTGGTCGCGGTGACGAAGGCGAGGTTATGCCCGCGGAAGGTGCCGTTATGCTC
>PDPC01000208.1 GCA_002747355.1 Pseudomonadota bacterium
CAGAGGGTCGCCGATCTTGTCGACCACGTTCTTGTCCAGCTCCGTATCCTCGCCCGTCATCCGGAAGTCCACCTTGCGGTTGGTCTTCTTGCTCAGATCACGCACCAGGCGGGCCATCTTCTGGAAAACGGGGCGTACCGGCACCATGCGCAGGCTCATGCCGATTTCCTGCAACTCGCGGCAGATCTTGTCCAGATGATCCAGATCCTTGGCCAGCTTCACGCTCATGCTGTTGCCGCGCAGCTCCTGGCTCTGGCTGACCATGCTCTCGGCGATGACCAACTCGCCGATGGTCTCCACCAGATGGTCCAGCCGATCGGCATCCACCCGGACGGCTTCCTTCATCTTGACCGGCACCTTGGCCTTGGCCTCGGGCGCGGCGGCCGAAGGGGCGGTCGGGGTAGGGGCGGATGGCATTGAGGACGGGGCCGTAGCCGGTGCAGGTGCCGGTGCCGATGCCGCAGTCCCAACCGTGGGCTTCTGCGGCCCGGCCGAGGCCTTTTTCTTCATATTCCCCAGCGGAATGAACCCGCTGGTCTTGCCCGGAACCGGCGCGGGCTCATCCTCGCCAACCTCCGGTTCGGGAGTTGCCGCATCTACCGGCTCAGGCTCAGGCTCAGGCTCAGGTTCCGGTTCGGGTTCAGGTTCAGGCGCAGATTCAGGTTCAGGCACCGGCACGGCCGCGGCAGGCGCCTGCCCCGAGGTCGCCCCCAGCAAACGGGCCATGAGCCCCGGCAGGGCCTCGGCCTCCGCCAGATTGCCGCCACCGGCCATGGACGCGGCCACATCGCTCACCAGATGCTTCATCATGTCCACGGACTCGAAGACCAAGTCCATGTTCGCGCCCACCAATTCCAGCTGACCGCGACGGGCCATATCCAGCAGATTCTCCGCCTTGTGCGCCAGATCCTTGATGTGGTCCAGTTCGATGAAACCGGCCAGCCCCTTGATGGTGTGGAAGCCCCGGAACACGGCGTTCAGCGCCTCGATCTCCTGGGGATCGGCCTCGATGGTCAGCAGATGGTTTTCGGACGCGTCCAGATGCTCGACCGCTTCCTCGACAAAGTCCTGCAGAAGATCCACATCCCCTTCCAGGATGTCTTTGCCGATATAAGGCGGAACCTCATAGCTCACGGGCTCCGCCTCGGCGGTCGCGGCCGTCGCCTCTTCCGCGTGGACCGCCTCATCAAAAGGAGCTTTCAACATGGCCAGCATCTCGGGCAACGGCACCAGAGCGGAAAGGTCGCCGCCGTAGTTGCGGAAGTACTGGATGAACCAATCCTTCACCTCCAACAGACGGTCGGCGCAAACGGTGATATCCTGGGCCTGCAGCATGTCCTCGCTGGCATGGCAGATCTCCGCCACCTCGCCCATGCCCAGCAGGGCGGACTCGCCCTTCAGGG
>PDPC01000125.1 GCA_002747355.1 Pseudomonadota bacterium
GCATCCTCGCTGGATCGACGCCAGCGACTCGGGCGGGCATCCTCGCTGGATCGACGCCAGTCGGCGGCGCGGGCTCGCTCGTGGCGGGCTCGCTCGTGGCGGGCTCGCTCGTGGCGACGGCCCCAGCGCCCGCGTTGGGGCGCGCGGTCGCGCCAGCTCCGGAGCCCTTTTTGGAGCCCGGGAGAGGCACCCGCGGGGCGCCAAAGGGCACCTTTGGGATCTTCGCCAGCCGCTCCGGATGCAGCAGGTTAGAGAGCCTCCCCGAGGCCCCAGGAGCCTTCAGGTAGCTCGGGAGGTCTGTCACCTTGGTGATCCGGCGAGGATCGATCCCGCGCACCAGCACGCCGGAGAGGTTGGTCTGGCTGGTGACCATCACCTCCGACTCGATGAAGGGCGCCACCGCCGCCACACCATCCATCGCCGCGACCCTTGGCAGCACCTGGCGGTACTCGGTGAACATCGTCGTCTTCTTGCGCACCACGATATGCGCCCGCGTGCCAAGGATCTTCGAGCGCAGATCGTGCTCGAAGCCCCCCATCACGCTGAGCACGACGACTAGCGCCGAGATACCGAGATACACGCCGAAGATCGAGATGCAGGTGAAGACCGAGAAGACCAAAAGCAGCGTGCCGAAGACCAGCACGTAGATCGCGAGTCGAAAGACGCCGAGCGCCGCGAACTGTAGCCCTCGTGTCAAGGGCGTCGGCCCGAGCTGGATCCCACCGATCGGATCGGGAGCGACGAGGTGCGACGCCAACAGCAACCCGCCAGCGACGAACAGGAAGACCACGCCGACGATAAAGGTCGTCCAAGAACGTTTCTGCCGGCGCAGGTAGCGCCAGGCGAGAAACCACTCAAAGCTGCGCGAGGTGGCCAAGGTGAAAAAGAGGCTCACCAGCCCGGCGAGGAGGATCGCCGCGCCGAGCAGGCCGATCATCGTCGCCACCCCGCGAAACGAGGCGGGGCCCTGTTGATGGGCCAGATAGGCCGAGCTGCAGACGCCGACGCCGATGGTGGTCAACGCCAGGGGCACCTTGCGGGTGTTGGTCTGCGCCGCGCTAGCGAGCAGCTCCGGCTGGGTGGGCTGCGTGCCCATCGTTCTATCGCCCCTCGGCTCGCATATGCGGGAAAAGCAAAACGTCGCGAATGGAGGGCTGGTCGGTGAGCATCATCAAGAGGCGATCGATGCCGATGCCCTCCCCCGCCGTCGGAGGCATCCCGTACTCCAGCGCGCGACAGTAGTCCTCGTCGTACTCCATCGCCTCGTCGTCGCCAGCCTTGCGATCCTCGACCTGCCTCTGGAAGCGTCCGCGCTGATCCTCCGGATCGTTCAGCTCGGAGAACGCGTTGGCCACCTCGCGGCCGGCAAAGAAGAGCTCGAAGCGATCGACGTACTCGGGATTGGCGTCTTTCCTGCGCGCCAGCGGCGAGATCGCCGCCGGGTAGTCGATGACGAAGACTGGCCGGTCATGGGGGATCTCCTCTTCGCCGAGCTGGTCGAAGATCACGCCGAGACGCTTGCCATAGCTCGTGGCGCGGCGCAGCGCCTCGCCAAGCTCGTCGTCCCGCTTGGACAGCCCGCTCGCGTCGATCCAGGCCGTGAACGCCTCAGGGTCGTCAAGGGTCGCCTCGTCGAGGGCCGGCGCCAGCTTCTGGCCGGCCTTCAACACCAGCGCCTTGACGCTGATCCGCGGCCAGGGGCGCGAGACATCGATCGTCTGGCCCTGGAAGGTAAGCGCCGTGGTGCCGGCGATCAGCTCGGCGGCCCCGGTGAGCATCTCCTCTGTGAGCTCGATCAGCGTCTCGTAGGTCGCGTAGCCCATATAGAACTCGAGCATCGTGAACTCGGGGTTGTGGTTGCGCGACAACCCCTCGTTTCTGAAGTTACGGCCAATCTCGTAGACCCGATCGAAGCCGCCGACCACCAACCGCTTGAGGTAGAGCTCCGGCGCGATGCGCATATACAGCGGCATGTTCAGCGCGTTGTGGTGCGTAGCGAAGGGCTTGGCCGCGGCGCCGCCGAGGGTCGCGTGGAGGATCGGCGTCTCGACCTCCAAAAACTCGCGTTCGTCGAGAAACGCGCGGATGTAGCGGATCAGCCGCGTGCGCTTGCGAAAGACCTCTGCGACGTTTGGGTTGGCCACCAGGTCGACGTAACGCTGGCGGTAGCGCGTCTCCTGGTCTTTCAGGCCCTCCCACTTCGCCGGCGGCGGCCGCACGGCCTTGGTCAAGAGCGCCACCTTCTCGGCCATCACGGTGAGCTCACCGGTCTTCGTATAGAAGGGGTAACCCTCGACGCAGATGAAGTCCCAGGGCTCGGCCTTCTTGAAGACCTTGTAGACGTCTTCGCCGACCACGTCGCGGCGCACGTAGACCTGCTGCCGACCGCCGCGATCGAGGAGCTTGGCGAAGGTCGCCTTGCCGAAGCTGCGAAACTCGACGATCCGCCCGGCGATGCGGAAGCGATCGTCTATGAGCGCGTCCATCGAGGGCTCGGCTGGGGGTGAGATGCGCTCGACCGCTTGACGTACGTCGGCGCTCGAGTGCGTGGGCAGGAAATCGTTGCGGTAGGGGTTTTCCCCCGCCTCGCGGAGGGCGGCGACCTTCTGCTTACGCTGCTCGATCAGCTTGTTTTCATCGGGAGGAGGCTGCTCTTGCTTGTGCTGCTCTTTGCTCACGGGATCACTCGATGTGGTTTCCAGGCAGGCTGGGTTCGAAGCCTAGTCATTCGAGGCCAGCAGGTAGGACTGGATGAACGGGTCGAGGTCACCGTCGAGCACGGCGTCGACGTTGCCGACCTTCAGCTCCGTGCGGTGATCGCTGACCTGCCGGTAGGGGGCTAACACGTAGGATCGGATCTGACTACCCCACTCGATGCTCTTTTTATCCCCCGTGATCTCGGACATTTCCTCTTCGCGCTTCTTCAGCTCCAGCTCGTAGAGGCGCGCCCGGAGGACACGCATCGCCTGGCTCTTGTTCTTATGCTGGGAGCGCTCGTTCTGACAGGTGACGACGATGTTGCTCGGCAGGTGGGTGATCCGCACCGCGGACTCGGTCTTGTTGACGTGCTGCCCGCCGGCCCCGCCAGCCCGGTAGTAGTCGATCTTCAGATCGTCGTCGTCGATGTCGACCTCGACGTCGTCGTCGATGTCCGGCGAGACGTGGACCGCGGCGAACGCGGTCTGCCGGCGAGCGTTGGCGTCGAAAGGCGAGATGCGCACCAGCCGATGCACCCCCGCCTCGGCGCGCAGGTAACCGTAGGCGTACTCACCGTCGACGCCGATGGTCATCGACTTGATGCCCGCCTCTTCACCCGCGAGGCGGTCGAGGAGCTCGACCTTGAAGCCGCGGCGCTCGGCCCAGCGGAGATACATGCGGCCGAGCATCTCGGCCCAATCCTGGGCGTCGGTACCGCCTGCGCCGGCGTTGATCGACAGCAACGCGCCGTCGCGATCGTTGGGCCCGGAGAGCATCCGGGCGAACTCCATGCGCTCGATGGCGCGGCCAGCCTCGGCGGCGATAGCCGCGGCCTCGCTGGCGCTGGCTTCGTCTTCGGCCTCGACGGCGAGCTCGAGCATCGCCTCGGCGTCGTCGAGCAGCGCGCTGGCCGTGGTGAAGTCGTTCAGCACACCCTTGCAGCGCGCCTGCTCTTTGAGCACAGCCTGAGCCTTCTCATTGTCGTTCCAGAGCTCGGGGGCCGCCGCCTGCTGCGAGAGCTCGGCTAGCCGCGCCTCGTTGGCCGCCAAGTCAAAGATGACCTCTGAGCGCCTCGAGGCGCTGACGGAGGTCGGAGAGCTTGTCTTGGGTCTCGACGATCATAGTCGTACTCCTGCCCTGCTTGCGTCCTAACAGCACTCTGCCACAGGTAGCGCGCTATGGGCGTGTTGGTGGCTGCAAGAGCGGCAGCGGCTTCACCGTCTGCGGCGCCTCGTAGGGCACCGGGTAGTTGCCCGAGAAGCAAGCGTGACAGAACGCGCCGCCCTCGGGATCTTCGAGCGCCTGGAGCATCCCCTCCACGCTGAGGTAGCCGATGGTGTCGGCGTCGACGTGGGCGGCGATCTCCTCCAGGCTCTTGTTGTTCGCGATCAGCTCCTCGTAGCTCGGCATGTCGATCCCGTAGAAGCATGGGTGCCGTGTGGGCGGCGCGCTGATCCGCAGGTGCACCTCTGCCGCGCCCGCCGCGCGCAGCATCTCGACGATCTTGCGCGACGTGGTCCCCCGCACGAGCGAGTCGTCAACCACCACGACCCGCTTGTTCTCGATCAGATAGCGCACAGGCGCGAGCTTGAGCTTGACCCCGAAGTGGCGAATCGTCTGTTGCGGCTCGATGAAGGTGCGGCCGACATAGTGACTGCGCACCAGGCCGATGCCGAAGGGGATCTCGGAGGCGCGCGAGTACCCCAACGCCGCCGTGTTCCCGGAGTCCGGCACGGGGATCACGATCTCGGCCTCGACGGGATGCTCCGCGGCCAAGCGAGCCCCGAGGCGCTCACGGTTCTCATAGACGCTGCGCTCACCGAGCAGCGAGTCGGGGCGGGCGAAGTAGATGTCTTCGAACACGCAGAAGCGGCGGTCGGGGCGCTCCGCGGGGTTCATCGGGTAGGTCTCGAGGCCCTCGCGATCGACCACGAGGATCTCCCCCGGCTGCACGTGGCGCTCGAAGGTGGCGCCGATCAGATCGAAGGCGCTCGTCTCCGAGGCGAAGACCCAGGCCTCCGTGCCATCCTTGCGACGCAGACGACCGAGCTCCAGCGGGCGAAAGCCGTGGGGATCGCGCGCGGCGACGAGCTTCTTCTCGGTCAACATCACCAGCGAGTAGGCGCCGGTGAGCTGCTCGAGCACCTTCTTGAAGCGATCGATCACGCGATGCTCTTTGCGCCGCGCGTAGAGGTGGACGACGACCTCGCTGTCGACGTTGGACGTGAAGATCGATCCATCGTCCTCGAGCTCACGACGAAGCTTTTGGGCGTTGGCCAGGTTGCCGTTATGGGCAACCGCGAGCTGACCCCGGCCATGACGCACCGCGATGGGGGCAGCGTTGGCAGGATCCGACTCGCCGGCGGTGGAGTAGCGAACATGCCCAATCGCGTGGCGCCCCGAGAGCCGGTCGAGGGTCTCCTCGTTGAAGACGTCGACGACCAGGCCCATGCCACGCCAGGTGCGCAGTCGCGCGGTGTCGCTCGCCGTGATACCCGCGCTCTCTTGCCCTCGATGCTGAAGGGCATGCAAGCCCAGGTAGGCGATTCGGGATGCCTCGGAGTAACCGTAGATACCGAATATTCCGCACATTTCGCTTAGGCTCTAGCACGCGCCTCGGCGACGGTCAATCGAGCCAGGCCAGCCGAAACGAGGTCGAAGGGGTGGGATCTGGAAGGGGAGAGGGTATCAGGCGGCTGCGCTGTCACGCAAAAGCCGCAGCAGCGTGCGCCCGTAGCGGATCAGGCGCTGCTCGCTCAAGCCGAACCTGAGCAGCCCCTCGAGGGAGTCCGGATACCGCTGGGCCAGAGCGATCGCCTCTCCGTTGGAGAGCACGTGATGATGCGGGACACATCTGCGTTCGGCTTCGCTGCGTCGCCAGGCGAGGATCCGCTCATGGCGCTCGAGCTGACGCTCGCTGAGGTTAATCAGCGCTCCGCTATGGGGGCCACTGGGGCGTCGCCGACGCCCTTGTTCTTGCTGTTCCAATTGAGCCATCTCACACCTCCCAACTCCTCACCGCAGCGAGGAGCCGCCATACATCGTTTCCCGACACGTTATGGTGCCGAGACGCGAACCGTCCTACATGTCGCGAAGGATGCCGGAGACTTGTCGCCCGACAACGCCGCCCTTTTTCACCCTGATCATGACCAGCATGGCGCTCTGACCTGGCGAATGCAATGAGAAAGTCGGGTGTCGTCGTTGGAATGCATTGTGACGCAACGCGTTGAAATCCATCAACATCCCTAGCGCCACAACTGGTCGACTGAGCTTCGCTGCACCGACAGGCGAGCTGAGAGGAACCGCCATGTCTCCGACGCAGGTCAAGCTAGAGCGCAGACAGCTTGGTGGCGATGTCGAAGGTGCGCCGTAAGAGCAGAACGGCGCGAGATCGGCTGGCCGCTGGGGGGGAATGCGGGAACGCTGACGCTGCGGCTCGACGGGCTGAAAGCGCTGCCGCTGCCCAAGCGGGAGCGCAAAGCGCCACCTCGCGCGAACCTTGCCCGGCCACGCTTCGCTACGCGAAGCGCGCGGCGTGGAGAGCGAAGGAGAGCACGAGGTTGAGCACGGTGATGCCAAGCGCCGCGATCAGCGCGGTGCCGAAGCCGCTCATCTCGAAGTCCTCGAGGATCTTGTCTGTGATCACCAAGAGCACCGCGTTGATCACGATGCCAAAGATCCCGAGCGTCAGATACTTGAGCGCGACCAAGGGGAAGGTGATGAAGATCAGCAGCTTGAAAAAGATGATGTTCAGCAGCGAGTAGACCAGCGCCACCACGAAGGCGGTCTTGATGCCCTTGAGCCGCATCCCCGGCAGCACCTTCGCGATGATGAGGATCGCGAGCGACATCATGAGGAACTTGATCAGCAAACCGAGAATCATGTCGCGCCTCCGTCTCCAACGTTGGGGCGCCGGCTTTGGCGCCCTGTCGGTCATACGGTGACATGCGAGACCTGCTCCCTCAACGACGCTCTCGAGAGCACCCTTACACGTTCGGGACCGAGCCGATCGCTGAGCTGCCGCGCCGGTTTCGTCGCCGAAGACATGAGCCATACGGGTGGTCTGGCGAGCTCTCTGAGGCCTCGAAAGCGGCCGCAGCGCGGTGTCCGGCGACCGGAGGAACGTTTGGGGGTGCTCCTAGGAGCTTGATTCACAGGCGACCTTGACACGATCGCCCGATTATGATCCACCTTTGAGATGGCCCGCCGAGATTCGCGACAGCAACCGCTGTTTCCC
>PDPC01000126.1 GCA_002747355.1 Pseudomonadota bacterium
CGCTGCCTCGCCTGGAGCCGAGCCCCGGGGCGCCGACGCCGCTGATCGGTCGCGTCGCCGACGAGGATCCGCTCTGTCGAGCCGAGGAGGCGGCGGCACGCGAGTCTCCCGCGGGGCTGCTTCGCGCGCTGGGGGCGCTGGCGTTGCTCGCTGACAGCCGGCGCGTGGCGCTCGCCGTGCGCGACGACTATCGCGATCTGCTCGTCACGCTGCGACAGCTGGCGGCGGATACCCGGATCGAGATCGTCTCCGTGCCAGCGCGCTACCCACGCGACAACGACAGCCTCCGCTGCGACGTCGCGGCGGCGCTCGATCGCTTGCCCTCCGCCTACGAGGGGGCGCCGGTCTTCGACGCCTTGGTGCTGCGCGACGTCGCGACCGCGCTCGACGGCGCTCAGCAGCCAGATCGGCTGGTCAGCGTCGTCGGCGCCGTGTCCCGGCCAGTCACACGTGCGTTACCTCTCGGCTGCTCGATCGAAGACGCGGTGGCGGCCGCCGGAGGGATCGCCGCTGGGGTGTCTGCTGTCGCCTGGGTCGCCTACGAGAACGGTCTGCTGGGTGGGCTACGTCGCGACGCGGACGACGTCGTAGACCTCGCCACGCGCTCGCTGGTGATACTGCCCGCGACACATCCCCGGGTGCGAGAGGACGCCGTGCCGCTCGCCGATCGCGTACGGCAGGCGGCCGCGGCTTGTCTGCAGTGCCAGGTCTGCAGGGAGGGCTGTCCGGTCTGGCTGACGCGTGGCGGATTACAGCCGCATCTGCTGACCCGGCAGCTCGCCCGCGGCTTCGCTGGGGCAGACGCACCCTTGCCTCCCGACGAGGAGGCCTCGGCTCTGGCGTCGCTGACCTGCATCGGCTGCGGCAGCTGCACCCTCCGCTGTCCCTCGAACGTCGATCCGGCGCGGCTGGTTCGCGCGACGGCGGCGCAGCTTCGGGATTCGGGCGCGGTCGTCGAGCGACCGCTGCCCCTCGCGCCACGGGTCGAGCGCGCCGATCGGCTGCTCTCCTTGGCCCGGCTGCGGCAGCTCTACCAGCCCTTCAGTGACGCCGAGGGGAGGCATGCGATCGATCCCCGTCCCTTCACCCCGAGCCTCGTCGCCCTGCCGCTTCGCGATCCGCGCGGCGAGGCCCGCCCCGCGCTGGTGGTCCGGGGTGACGAGCTACGCCGAGGGGAGCCCGTGACGCGTCAGACCCCCAGCGCCGTCGCGCTCTTCGCGCCGCGCGCTGGCGTCGTCGAGGCCATCGACCCCGACCGCGGCCTGCTCCTTCGTTGTCGCTAAGAGCACCCCTACACATTCCTCCCGTCGCCGGGCACCGCGCTGCCGGCCGCTTTTTCGGCCTCAGAACGCTCGCCATACCACCCGTATGGCTCATGTCTTCGGCTACGACATCGGCTCGGCAGCTCAGCACCCGGCTCGGTCCCGAATGTGTGGGGAAGCTCTTAAGCTATCTGACAGACGAGCAACGAAGCCGGCGGAGTCCAGGAGCAGCGATCGTTCACAGAGCGTTCACTGCTTTCCCGGTCGCTGCGCTTCGTACTGCGAGTTCGCTTCGGTCTCGCTCGTCGCGCTGTGCTCTTCACTGCGCTCTTCACCGCGCTCTTCGCCGCGCTCTTCGCTGCGCTTCTCCTGCGCGCGCGCATCGGCCTCCTCGGCGAGCTCGCGCTGACCACGCTGCTCCATCGCCGCGGCCTTGGCGGCGACCTGGCGGTCTTTGGGGGAGGGCTCCGCGGGCGCCAGCGCGGCGCGTTGGGCGCGACGGGCCCTCGAGATCGTCTCTTTCGGGGTGCGCCCCTCGCTGAGGCTGATGTCGACCTCGCCACCCACGGCGTAGCGCTTGCCATCAGGGCCGACCTGATAGGTGTAGCTCGCGCCCCCCCGGGCGAGATCGCCCGCCGCCGCGATGTGGGCCTGCTCGTGAGTCTTGACCTCTCGGTCACGGCTCTTCAGCTCGCGGATCTCTTGCGCTTGCTCGGGTGTCAGCTCGTCCTTGTTCGCAGCCTCGATCGCTTCGCCATCCTTGGTCTCTTCGTCCTCAGCCGCCTTCTTCGCCACGTCGCCCTTGGGTTCGTTCCCTCGGATCGCCTCCTGGCCGGCGAGCTGTACGTGGGTGACCTTCTCGAAGCTGGCCGAGATCGCGGCCAGGCGGTCGGCGAGCTGGGCCCGGCGCTGGGCGCTGCCGGAGAGCTCGGTCTTGGCCGCGGCCTCGATCGCCGTCGAGCCCTCGGTCTCGGTTGGCGGCTCGCTCTGAACTGGCGGGGGCGAGAACGCCGCGGCGAGCTCGGCGGCTAACCTGGGGTCGACGCTGGGATCCACGGGCGCGGGCATACGGAGCCTCCTCCCACGGCTCAACGGCCGCCAGGGGTCGGATCTTGAGCGAGCGTTCTGGAGGCATCGAAAGGGGCCAGCCGCGCGTTATGCCTGGCGACAGGATGTGTGGGGGCTCGAGCTCAGCGTCCCTCGTCGGCCTGATCGATGCGCTCGAGGAGTGGCGAGGTGGGGGCCTCGCCCAGCAGCGCGGCCCGCCCTCGGGCGATCGCGTCTTCGAGCCCCGCGGTGGTCGGTAGCGCAGCGACCTCCTGCAGCGCCACCCAGCGCACCTGCTGGACGTCGGAGGCGGCGCGGGCCGCTCCACGCAGGGCTTCGCCACAGAAGTCCACGATCAGGAAGTGATACTCCACCTCGCCCTCCTCATCGCGGAGCACGCGGTCGATCAGCTTCACGGGCTGCTCGATCAGCCGCACCTGGAGGCCGGTCTCCTCGAGCACCTCGCGGGCGCAGGCCTCGGCCAGCGCCTCGCCGCGCTCGACGAGGCCCCCGGGGACCGACCACAGCCCCTGCGCAGGCGGGGCGCCGCGCTCGACGAGCAGCACGGCTTCGCGCTCCGGATCGAAGATGATCCCGCCCACGCCGATCAGCGGGCGACCTCGCCGCCGGTCGCTTTGACCGGTCTCGGTCGTCTGATAAGCCATCTGTCGACTCCTCTGCGGATCCGTTGTGGACCGCGCTCTCCTTGTCGGCTGTCCTTGGCGCCCGTGCTTGTCGTCCGTGCTTGTTGCCCGTCCTTGTTGCTCGTCCAACCCGAGCCTATACTGCGCTATCGGTCTGCGCTCGTGCGGACCGCGGAGCTTTCATGTTGGAGACCCTCATCATCGCAGCCGCGCTCGCCGCGGGCGCCGTGGTCGGCGTCATGTCGTCTCGTGAGCGTTCGCGCAAGCGCGCACGCGAGCACGTCGCCGCCGCCGAGCAGCGCGCGCGCCGCGTCCGCGAGGAGTCGGCTCGCTCCATCGAGCTGACCCACCGCGAGAGCCAAGCGCAGGTCGCCGAAGAGGTGTTGCAGGTCGAGCGCCTGGCTGACGCCGAGCGCGAGGCTGCGAGCGAAGAGATCGAGCGCCTGCGGATCCGTATCAACCGCAGCAAGCAGCGTGTCGAGGCACGAGAGCGCGAGCTCGACGAACGCCAGGCGGGCGTCGACGCGCGCTTCAAGGAGCTGCGCCTCCAGCGCGCGGCGAACAAGGAGCTCCGCGAGGAGGCCAAGGCGCTGCGAGGTCAGAAGCGAGGCGTGCTCGAGGAGCGGGCCGAGGTCAAGGCCGCCGATCTGGCGACGACGATCAGCGACACGCTGATCGAGGAGACCCGCTCGGAGTGCGCCGACCGGCTGCGCAACCTCGAGAGCAACGTCGGAGAGGAGCCGGCGCGTGACGCCAAGCGCGTGATGGGGATCTCCATCGCACGCTATGTGGGCCACTGTCAACGCGACCGCGGCGTCTCGACCTTGGCCCTTGGCGCTGGACAGGCCGAGCGGCTACACAGCAAATACGCTGGCTTCGTCGACCAGCTCGGCGACGAGCTGGGGATCTCGATCTCCGTCGCTGAGAGCGGCGACTCGCTGCGGATGGACACCGGCGATGGTGTGGGTCGCGAGCTCTGCCGTCGTGTCCTGACCCGCCTGCTCTCGGAGAAGAAGGGCAAGGAGAAGGATCCGGAGTCCCTGCTGCCGGCGATTCGCACCGAGCTCGAGCGCGAGATCGTCAAGCTGGGCAAGAAGGCCTTCACCCAGCTCGGGCTGAAGCCCGCTCATCCCGAGATCATCGATCTGGTGGGGCGGCTCAACTGGCGCACCAGCTACACCCAGAACCAATACCGCCACGCCCTCGAGGCCGCAAAGCTCTCAGGGCTGATGGCCGGCGAGCTCGAGCTCGATCCGGTGATCGCCAAGCGCGGCACCCTGCTTCACGACATCGGCAAGGCCCTGACCCACGCGGTGGAGGGTTCCCATGCGCTGATCGGCGCCGAGATCGCGCGTCGCGTTGGCGAAGACGAGCGCGTGGCCAACGCGATCGGCGCTCACCATGGCGAAGAGCCGATGAGCAGCCCCTACGCCTGGCTCGCCGCCGCGGCCGACGCCATGAGCGGCGGTCGCCCCGGTGCCCGTCGTGAGATCGTCGAGTCTTATGGGGATCGCATCGGCGACCTCGAACGCATCGCCTCTGGCTTCCGCGGCGTCGCCGCTGTACACGCCGTCCAGGCGGGCCGCGAGCTGCGCGTCATCGTCGACGAGCGCCGCGTCAAAGATGGCAAGCTCGAAGACCTCTCCGCTGAGATTGCCGACAAGATCTCCGACGAGATGACCTTCCCCGGCCAGATCAAGGTCACCGTGATCCGCGAGTTCCGCGCCACCGCCACGGCGAACTGAGCCGACGCCTGGCAAGGTCCGGCTGACTCACCTACCGTCAGAGCGCTGTTTCCTCGTTGGTCTTCGCGGGGCGGCGTTGGTATCGATCGCGGGCGCGAGCAACAACGAGCGAACGACGGCCAGTGGATCGCTTCCTCTTCACCTTTGACCGGGTCGGCCTTTCGCAGACCGGCGCAGCAACGAAAGGTAAGCTGGTCTGCGCTCTAGCCTACAGACAGCTGCAGAGGTCGGTCTTGGCGCCGGCGTCGGAGGCACCGCAGCCGCCGCCGGAGTCCTCGAGGGGACCCGCGTCAGGGGGGCTGGCGCCGCCACCAAAGTCCTCGAGGGGACCCGCGTCAGGGGGGCTGGCGCTACCGCTACCCTCACAGCGCGTCGACTGCAAGACGCCGGCGGGGTCATGGCAGACCAGGCAGGAGAGCGATCCGATGGTCAGCTTGTGGCAGGTGTTGGTGCTTGGCGGCGGTGCCGTGGTGCAGGAGACGACCTCAATCCCCGCGCTATCGCAGGCGACACAGATCGCGCCCTGCTGCGTGTTGAAGGTCCAGCAGTTGGGGACCTGGGCGGGTGAGGTGTCATCGCTCGGCAGGCCGCCGTCGTCGTCGTTCGGTCCAAAGGGACCATCGCCGCCGCTTCCCCAGCCGTTTTTGCTATGGCATCTCGAGGTGCAAGGTCTCTCCCCGTACTCGTCATCACAACCTGATAAGGCCCACGCTGCGATCAGCAGGGTGGCCAAGAGTGTGGATAGTCTGCAGATACCTTTCCGTCTCATGCCGGTTGGCGTCATGGCTCCTCCTTGCGTCTTGGGACGTCCGAGAGGTTGGTCCGCCCTATCGGTCTCGATTGG
Source organism: Pseudomonadota bacterium (assembly GCA_002747355.1). Taxonomy (GTDB): domain Bacteria; phylum Myxococcota_A; class Polyangia. Next base: position 5,543 of record PDPC01000126.1, read on the forward strand.
AAAAACAGGCTGCTAGAGCGCTGATCAGCTTACCGGACCGAGCTGCGCGAAGGATGCAAAATCACAGCGTAGGAGCGAGAAGGGCGCCTGCTGGTAGCAAGCGACCGACGAGCAACAACCGCTGTGATTTCGCAGACCAGCGCGGCGACGGGAGGTAAGTTGGTCAGCGCTCTAGAGCGCCCGACGCTCGCGCTCGATCATCCGGGCCAGGTCTTGCCGCGCGTATTTGATCCGCTTGGCCACGGTGCTGACGCGCGCGCCGACCTGTTCGCCGATCTCTTCGAGGCTCAGCCCCTCGCCGACGCGCAAGAGCAGCGCGATGCGCTTCTTCGGCTTGAGGCGCTCGATGTAGCGCGATACCGTGTCGAGCTCTTGCTGCAGGGCGGCGATGCTCTCGGGAGAGCGCTGGGCTGCCGGGCGCTCGTCGACCTCATCCCCGACGCCGTCGGAAAACCAGCGCCGCCGCGAGCGTCGCTTGAGGTGGTCGTAGGCGATGTTGGTCGCGATGCGGTAGATGTAGGTCTGCAGCTGGGCGTCGCCGCGGAAGCGATGAAGCCCGACGAAGAGCTCGCTAAAGACCTGCTGCAGCAGGTCCTCCCGCTCGGCGTCGCGGCCAAGGAGGCGGGTCAGCCGTCCATAGACGGCCTGAGCGTGGCGTCGGTAGAGCTCCTGTTGCGCTTCGCCATCGTTGAGCTGAGCGCGGGCGACCAGTATCGCCTCGCTGTCGTCGCTCGAGCTCTGGGGTGAGGGCAATGAGGAGCGAGCGCGGGGCGGAGACGGGAGGGGGATCGCTGTGGCGCCGTTGAGCTGGGGCGGGGCGCTGCTGGTAGGGTGGGGGGCGCTGCTGCTATCGGTTAGGCTCACGAGGTCGGTCCTCCCTACGTGCTCTGTCTTCGCCCGACCCTTCAATTGGAAAAAACGGCGAGACGCGGTGGAGGCGCTTGGGCCTACTCCTCACACCATGGGGCGACGTTGGTCTTGTCAATCACGATCTCGCCAGCAGCTCGGGTCAGATCGAGGGTGCCACTCCAGATTGGCTTGGCGCCGCCGGGCTCGTCGGTGACCTCGCGCACGATCTCGATATCGATGCTGCCGCCGCTGACGCCGGTGAGCGTGGTCTTGTAGTCGAAGACGCACATGCAGTCGCAGCGCGCCCCCTTTTCCGGCGCGTCTTTCTGATGCACCACGAACACGCCGTTTTGCTCTTTGACCTGCACCGTGTGGTCGCCGCAGCAGTTGAGCAGGACGCGGTCGTCCGAGAGGATCAGCGTCTTGGTGATCGCGTCGTAACGCCAGCGCAGCGCCTCGGCGTCGCAATAAGGCGTGGGAGCTGGCGAGTCGGCCTCGTAGCTCTTGCTACGGGTAGCGAAGCCTCCGCATTC
>PDPC01000045.1 GCA_002747355.1 Pseudomonadota bacterium
AGCAGATCAGCGCTTAACAGCCTGTGATCGAGAGCTCCTGTCTGCGACGCTCGCGCTCCGAAACGTGCGCGTTGTCGCTCAAGCTCGCCGTAGCACCATGGTGCCGGCCAAAGAGACCAGGAGCAACACGACGAGCCCCCAGGGGGTATTGGACACATCTGCAGCGAGGGCGCAGCCGCTGCTCTTGGAGAGCTGAGAGCTCGCCCCCGCCTCTGGGCCAGAGATCGCGCTATCGTCCTGAGGAGCGCGATCGTCCTGAGGGATGCCACGCTCTGTCGCGGCGCTATCCTCGGCGCCGCTGGCGTCCCGAGGGGCGTCTTCTGCGCCGGCGTCGGGCCCCAGGAGGGCGCTGTCGTCAACGCCTGCGTCTTTGGGCGGCGCCGTCGTGATGTAGTTCGACCAGCCCGAGAAGGTGCTCTGGGGGGTGACCACCACCACGGTGAAGCGCATGTTTAGGGGATACCACTGGTCGGGGTTGTTGCCGTTCCAGTTCCAGTTCGCATAGTCGCTCACACATTGAAAGGAGCCGTCCTTGATCGCCACGCCGTTGCGATCCCGGGCCCTGGTCCAGTCCAGCGGCAGGTTGTTCTTTTTCCACATCGCGGGGATGCTCTGGGTCCAGGTCACCACGGTCTTGGGCGCCCCTGAGACGGCGTGGTGATCACCGCACGTCTCCCGCTCAGGCCCCTTTTGCCAGAAACAGAACTGCAGCTGCATCGCCTGGGCGACGGGCTGGCTGCGGATCTCGACTCGGTGATAGAGTAGGCCGTTGGCGAAGTCGTGGGGCGTCGTCCAATCGCCATTGACGCCAGCCATGGGTGGCTTATCCCAGGGGAAGCCGTGCTCGGCTTTGCTCACCGGGCCATCCCAGTCGAAGACCAGCAGCTCCGCCGCCAACGCCGGGCGGGCGGCGAGCAACAACGACACGATGATGAGCATGGGGCGAGCGCGCATCCGACGTTCTCCTGGAGGCTTCTCGATGATGAGAGCTCCTTCAAGTATAACGCCAGCGTCGCGATCCCGACGACCGTCTCGTAAAGGCCCGCGGCGCCTTTTCCTGGTCGCCATGAAACGCGCTGGGATGGCAGACTGGGAGTCACCCCTGGGAGTCGCCTGAGACCTCGAGGCATCCTCTTGACCACCGCTTGCGAACAACCAACCGCTCGCTCATCAAACCAACTCGAGCCCGCCGGCTACTCGGCCGCCGAAGAGCGCGCCAACACCCTCACCGCAGCGCTCGGCGCGCTGCTCGCGCTAGGCGGCCTAGTCGTGCTGGTGGCCCTCGCCGCCGCCACCGGCGATCCATGGCGGATCGTCGCGTTCTCGATCTACGGCGTGTCGCTCGTCGTTCTCCACGGCGCGTCGACGGCCTACCACGGCGCGCGGCTCCCTGCGCGTAAGTCCCGCCTGCGGATCGTCGACCACGCTGCGATCTTCATCTTGATCGCTGGCACCTACACGCCAATCTTCCTGGTGACCCTGCGCGGCACCTGGGGCTGGAGTCTCTTCGGCCTGCTTTGGGGGCTGGCCCTCCTCGGCGTGTTCAAGACCCTGCTCTTCCCGGGGCGGCTCAAGGCGCTGACCATCGGGGTCTACCTCTTGATGGGCTGGCTCGGGATGATCGCCTTCAAGCCGCTCTTTGCTGCGCTCTCGTTTGGCGGGTTTGCCTGGCTCGTGGGCGGGGGCGTGCTCTACAGCGGTGGCGTGCTCTTCTACGTGCGCAAGAGCCTCCGGCATCACCACGCCATCTGGCACGTCTTCGTGATCGCGGGCGGTGTCTGCCATTTCATCGCCGTGATCGGCTACATCCTGCCCGGCCGGTAAGGGCTCGTGCGGGCATGACTTGATCGCGCTAGGCGTTTTCTTCCCCCCGGTGGAGGCCGACCCGCGGCCGGCGGATCAGCACTGACGTGGGGGGCTCATCACGTCGCGGGGGTGTCTCAGGCGCTGCGCTGCGCTGCGGCTGGGGCGAGCAGCTGCTGCACGACGTCCACCGCCGTGTAGCGGGTCTGCCCGGGCCGTAGAAACTGGGCGATACACGCTAGATCATCGCCTGCGGTGAGCAAGGGCAACTCGACCGTGCCGTCTCTGCGCTGCTGCGCCAACCCGATAGTCGAGAGCAGGGCGCGTGTTCTCGCGGGCAGCTCGAAGCACACCTGCATTTGGCGTAGGACCTTTCTCATCGACTCGGGAGCGCCCGCGCCAATACACCACGCCCATGTTACTGAGGCAGCGTAGGTTTTTTTGACACATGAACCTACATCCTCTATCCTGGCCAACACCGAGTCAGGAGCCTGTAATGTTTAGCTTTTTCGCCAGAAAACCTGCCGTCGGCGTCCTCGCCTTGGTGCTGGTGCTCGGTGCTGGCGTCGTCCTCGCCCACCGATCCTCCAGCGGCCCCCGAGAGCCGCTCCCGCTCTCGATCTCCTCAAAGCCCCCGACGCCACCTCCCTCGTGGCGTGGCAAGCTGGATCTGCGACGTGCCGTGGTGACAGGATCGCGAGTCGAGCAACGTCTCGAAGACGGGACCCGCGTCGAGCTGACCCTTGACCCTCGCCTGCAGAAGAGCGCCCTGTCGATCCTCGAGCGCTACGAGTTGCCCTACGGCGGCATCGTGGCCTACGACATCCGCACCGGTGAGGTGAAGGCGCTCGCGGGCCGCTCCCAACGCGACCCGAAGCTCGGCGCGCAGCGCCTCTGTCTTGCGCCCTGGGCCCCGGCGGCGTCGGTCTTCAAGGTGATCACCGCTGCGGGTCTGCTCTCCCGCGGCGTGCCGAGCAGCACCAGCGTCTGCTACCACGGCGGCCGTCGTGGGCTGCGCTCGCACCATCTGCGCGAGATGCCGAAGATCGACACCACCTGTCGCACCCTCTCGGATGCGATCGCCAAGTCGATCAACCCGATCATGGCCAAGCTCTCCAACCGCTACCTCGACCGGGATCTGCTGCTCGCCTGGTCGCAGCGCTTCGGCTTCAACAAGGCGATCCCCTTCGACCTGCCGGTGGTGCCGAGCAAGGCCGAGATCCCCACCGACAAGCTCGAGCGCGCCCGCACCGCCGCTGGCTTCTGGCATACCGAGATCAGCGTCCTCCACGGCGCCGTGATCGCCGGCGTCCCGGCCTCCGGCGGGCTGGTCCGCTGGCCCCATCTCGTCCGCAAGGTCATCCGCCCCGACGGCCGCGTGATCCGCCCGGAGCGCCAGGAGGGCCGCCGGGTGATGCCGAGCGACCAGGCTCGCGAGCTCGGCGCGATGATGGCCCGCACGGTCAGCCCGATCGGCAGCGGACGCCGTGGCTTTATCTCGCGGCGCGGTAAGTACTACCTCGGCGACTTCAAGGTCGCGGGTAAGACCGGCTCGCTGAGCCGTCGTCAGCCGCGACTGCTCTACAGCTGGTTCGTCGGCTTCGCGCCGGTGAAGAAGCCCGAGCTGGCCTTTGCCGTCCTGCTGGGTAACCCGCCGCGCTGGCGCATCAAGGCCTCTGGCGCGGCGCGGATGCTGCTCGCAGCCTATCTCGAGCCGAAGAGATCGCAGACCAAGAGGAGCAACAAGCGCAAGCGCCGCGCAAAGCGCAAGACCCACCCCGCGAAGCGCTAGCCTCTTCCGACGATCTCTCGCCCTCCGCTCCTCTGGCTCGCCTCTCCCCTACTTCTTCTTCAGCGCCCGCAGCCGCAGCCGCGCGAGCCTCCGGTGGCTCCCCTTGGGGTGACGCTGGAGGTAGATGCGATAGGCATCTCTGGCCTTCTCCCGCTGCCCCAAGGACTGATAGATGGTGCCGAGCAGATAGCGGACGTGCTTCGAGACCAGCTTCTCAGCGCGCAGCTTCAGCGCCGTCTCGAGCTCTGTCGCGGCCTCACGGTTGCTGCCTAGCTTCGACAGCGCCACGCCCAGGTAGAAGCGGAGCGACGCCGCGTGGGGCGGCTGCGCCACGAGCTCGAGAGATCGGCGCAGCTCGACCACGGCCCGCTTCCAGCTCTGCTCGCCCACCGCCCGCATCCCCGCCGCGTAGGCGTTGTAGGCCAGCGACGCGCGCTTGCGCTGCACCCAGCTCTCGAAGAGCGCCGCCTCCACCTTCGAGAGCGGCAGCCGCGCCACCTCGGGGTAGCGCTTGATCGCCTGGTGGAGCTGCTGCCCCTTGATCAGCTGATAGAACGACATCGCCTCGGTCTCGGTAGCCCGGCGCTTGCGCTCCGCGTCACGGAGCCGTTCGAGCTGGGTCTGCATCGCGGCGTGTTGACGCCGCAGCACGTTCTTCTCGAACTCGACCCGATCGACCCGCGCCTGGTAGATAAGGTAGGCCGCGCCAGCCACGAGCAGCACGAAGATCGCATAGGCTCCCAGAGTATTGATGCCGATGCGTCGTCGCTGGCGTTGCTGCTGCCGAGCGAGATCGCGCACCTCCGCCGCGAGGTTGCTCACGGCGTTGGCGGTCTTGATCATCTGATTGCGGGCGGCGGTGACCTCGCCACCCAAGGTCTCGAGGCTCTCGTGAACCTCGCCGCCCCCAACCTCCTCCGCGTCGTTACTCATCGCGGCGCTCCAGAGCTGCCAAAACGTTCAGTCGACGAGCAAGATATAGGCCAGCGCGCCCCCCGCTACCAGCACCAAGGCCGCGACCAGCAGCGTGATGGCCAAGGGGAGGCGCCTCGTCACAGCGAAGACGTCCTCGCGGTGGTCGCGATCGCCGAGAGACGCGATGCCGCGGCTGGTGCGCGTCACCCGCCGTCCACGCGGAGGCCGAACCTGCTCGAGGCTGTCGAGGCTGCGCCCGGAGAGGTCGCGGATGTCCATCTTCCACGAGCGACCAACCGGCGCGGCCTCCTCCGCGACGTCGAAGAGGGTTGCCAGCGCGCTGGCCACGGTGGAGCGGCCGGCGCGCAACCCCTCGGCGTGCATGTAGTCTTGCAACGCGTCGCGAAACTGCGCGGCGCTCTCATACCGCTGCGCGGGCTTGGACTCCAGCGCGCGCAGCACGATGGCGTCGAGCTCCGTTGGCACCTCGGGGTTGATCGACGACGGTGGTGAAACTGGCGCCGAGCGACGCAAGCGCTCGGCGGCGCTCTTTTCGCGAAACAGGCGCTTGTGACAGAGCATCTCCCACAGCACCACGCCGATGCCGAAGATATCCGCCCGCCCATCGACGGCCATCCCGACGGCCTGCTCGGGCGCCATGTAACCGGGCTTGCCCTTTGCCCCGCCGGGGCGGCGCTCGTCTTCTTCTTCCACGATCAGCGCGATGCCGAAGTCGAGCAGCTTCACCTCGCCTGCCCGCGACGCCATCACGTTCCCAGGCGTGATGTCCCGATGCACGATCGACAGCGGGTTTCCGTCGGCGTCGTGACGACGGTGCGCATAGTCCAGCCCCTCGAGGACCTCCGTCGCGAGGTGCAGCACCAACGGCAGCTCGAGCCAGCGCTTGACCCGGGCGGCCTGCATCATGATGTCGCGCACGGTGTAGCCGTCGACCAGCTCCATCGAGAGGAAGTAGTACTCGTCGATGATGCCAAACTCGTAGACTGGGACGATGTTGGCGTGGGTCAGCTCGGCGGCGATGCGCGCCTCTTGGATGAACATCTCCCGCATCCGCTGATCGCTGGTCAGCGGCGGCAGGATCCGCTTGATGCAGACGGCCTTCTCGACACCCGCGGCCCAAGAGGTCGTGGCACGGAAGACCTCGGCCATCCCGCCCACGCCGATGCGCTCAACGAGCTTGTAGCGTCCGAAGTCCTCTGGTGAGTCGAGGGGTCCGAGCTGCCCCCGGTGTCGGGCCAGGTGTGCCATGGCAAGAAGACCATCCTGCCTGATGCGCCAAGCCCAGGCAAGCCGCGGGGAGAGAAGAGAGGAGATGAGATGAGATGAGAAGAAGGCGCTCACACAGCGGCGCGAGCTGAGGATCTCTCCGCGGCTATGTCTTGCTGTCGCGCTTGCTGTCGCGCCGACGGCTCGCTGACGCGTACGGCTCGCTGACGCGTACGGCTCGCTGTCGCGCTTACTTCTTGCTGCCGATGAAGCTGCCCTCGAAGTTCCCTTTGCCGTAGGCTCCACCGAGCACGCCGTACCAGCGGCCGTTGAGCAGCTGCACGTTGTTGTTGGCGATGTCCGCCTTCGCCGAGAGGCTCATATACGTCATCTTGGCGGCGAGATCGTCGAGCTCCTTGAGCAGCAGCGTGACCAGCTTCTGCTTCTCGGCGGTGCAGGCGCTGGCGACGAGCGTGCTGATGCCGGGGACGGTGCTGTCGGCGGAGGCGACGGCCTGCCCCAGCTTCTGGCAGTCGATCAGAGCGTTGAACATCTGGTCGAGGGTGGTGTAGCAGGGGATGTCGCTGCGGGTGCAGGTGATCGTCGTCAGCAACGCCTCGATCGCCCAACGGAAGATCTTGCCGAAAGAGTTCTTCACCTTGTGCTTGTCAAGGATCATCGTCCCGCAGACCTCGCGAGCGCTGTAGCCGTTGACGGTGATCTCACCCAGGCCGGGGATGTTGGCGGGGCTCGCCGAGACCTTCGCCCCCTGGTACTCGAACTCCACCAGCGTCCACTTGGTGTTCGCGATGTACTGATCACCGCCGAGGGGCTGCAGCACGTCGAGGCTGACCACGCGCCAGGTGTCGATCGCGTCGTTGACGTTGGAGAGCCACCTGATCAGCTCCGTGCCCCACGGCGGCACGTATTGGTCGATCAAGCCCTTGACGATGCCGCCAATCAGCTTGCTGAAAACACTCGGGACGCCCTTGATCTTGAACTTGCCGTCGATGATGTCTTGGAGCGTGCTGGCCACCGAGAGCACGCCCTTGGTCAACCCCTTGAGACCGTCACGAACCTTGAGCTGGCTGTCGAGCTGCCAGGTGCCAGCGAGCCGGGTTGGCGAGTGGGGAATGCTGCAGACCGAGTTCGGCTTGCACTGCCCCGCCACACAGACCTGCCCAGCCGGGCATTGGTTGTTGTCGAGGCAGCCGGGGACGCCGCCGCTGCCGCCGTTGGGGTCGGGGGTACAGACGCCGTTGGCGCAGATGAAGCCGGCCGGGCACTGATCGTTGTCCTGGCAGGTACCAGGCGGCGTCATGCAGATGCCGTTGATGCAGTCCAGCGGCGCGGTACAGCCGATGCCCTCGATGGGATCACAGGTGCCGGCGTCCTTGGCCGATGGCGGCACGCATTTGCCAGTGGCGAGATGACAGACATAGGGAGAGGTGCACTCGGCGTCACTCGCACACGAGGGTGGAAGAGGCGTCGTGCCGCCACCTTGTCCATTCTGGGTAGGCTGGCCATTCTGGCCAGGCGTCCCTTGGTTCCATGGGTCGCCGCTGCCAGTCCCGGCTCCAGGGTCGCACCCTGGCCCTTGGCAGGTCCCCGTTCCGCCAATGACGCTGCCCTGGCAGGCCGGCAAGGCCAACAGGGCGCCGAGAGAGAGGAGGGAGAGGAGCTTTTTCGTGTTGTGGAGGGTTTGTCCTGTCATGGCTCTGACTTTTTCAAGAATCGAACCAAAGGCCGCCCACCCCAACCACCTGCAACCATGTCAGAATCCGTAGCTCCTCTCGAGAAGGGCGGGGACGACTGTCCCCAACACCGCTGGATGCTCCCCCAGCCACCCCGACGGCTAGTCCATCAGCCACTTGGCGCAGAGCTGAAACTGCGATCATAGTCACGACACTTCCCGTCGTTTCGTGACCTCGAGGACCATCATGCGATCACGACTCCACCTTCTCGGCGCGATAGTCCCCCTCTCTGCCTTGAGTCTCGGAGCTGGCGCCGCTGCGGCAGACGCGGCGACGGCAGGCATGACCACTCGACGTGCCCTGATGCAGCGGCGTGGCGAGGCCCCGGGCTTGAAGGTTCGCTGGGACCTGGCCAAGCCCTACGATGCTGCGCGGGTTGGCCCTCGCCCTGGGTCGCCAAGGGCAGCGGCGGGCTCCCCGGCGCCCCCGGCGAGATCTCTGTGGCAAAGGAGGAAGGCGGACGGCAGCGCCAACTTCGACACCTGCCCTTGACGGCTGAAACGAGGTAGACTGCCGACACCGGGGCGTCGGCAGTTGCCCGAAGGGGCTCGGACTATCCGGATCGGACTATCCGGATCGGACTCTCCGTCGAAAACGAGTATGTCCCACCACGACGATGATCCCCGGCATGGCCTCGAAGCCACAGACGTGCTGCCACCCGCTCGGCTGCTCGCCGGGAAATACCGGCTGGGCCGCTTGCTCGGCGAGGGCGGCATGGGCGCGGTCTACGAGGCCGAGCACACCGGTCTGGGCACTCAGGTCGCGGTGAAGCTGCTCAACGAGAGCTTCGCCAGCGACGCCAACGCCCTGTCTCGCTTCCGCCGGGAGGCCCGCGCCACCGCCGCGATCAGCCACGACAATATCGTCGCGGTCTACGACACGGGCACAGACGAGCAGGGCATCCCCTTCATCGTGATGGAGCAGCTCGAGGGCGAGAGCCTCAGCGCCTACCTCCGGCGCGAGCGGATGCTCGAGCCCGAGGTCGCGACGGCGATCACCCTGCAGATCCTCGCGGGCCTTGGCGCCGCCCACGAGAAGACCGTGATCCACCGCGACCTGAAGCCGGGCAACGTGATCCTGGCGACCAAGCCCGACGGGGCGCAGGTGGTCAAGGTGCTCGACTTCGGCATCTCGAAATACTACTCGGATCCCGCGCTCCCCGACGTCACCGCTACCGGCGCCGTGATCGGCACGCCGCGCTTCATGGCACCGGAGCAGGCCCGCGGCGATCGAGACATCGACGGGCGGGTCGATATCTACGCCGTGGGGGTCCTGCTCTATCGCATGCTCTGCGGAAAGCTGCCCTTCTCGGGCCATGACCAGCGCGAGATCATCGAGCGGATCCTCGAGGGCAACCCCACCCCGCTGCGCCAGATCGTCCCGGAGATCCCCCAAGAGCTGGAGCGCGTCGTGATGCGGTCGCTGGCGGTCGAGCGCGGCGAGCGACAGCAGGATACGGCGCAGTTCGCCGACGAGCTGCAGCGGGCGATGCCCTCCGTCACGGCGGGCAAGCCGATCCGGATCCGGGTCCCCACGAGCACCTACTCCACCATCACCGGCCGCTCGCAGATTGGTCCTTCGGTGCCTTCGTTGATCGCTGCGCCGACTGCGCCAACGGGCGCCGCGTCTTCGAACGTGGAGACGCGCCCCGAGGGCGCCGCGGCCAAGCGCAAAGCGCGCGAGGAGCGGCGCAAGCGCGGCGTGGTCTACACCCTGCTCGGGCTCCTCGTCGCTGCGTTGGCGGCCGGGGGTGGCTACCTCGCCGTGCGCGCGACAGAGCGCGGAGGCTCGGCGAGCAAGGGGCCATCGCTCCTCGCAGGCGCGGCCTACGGTGGCAAGCCGATCCGCTTCGGGGTCACGCGCTACCTCTCGGAGAAGCGGATCGCCAGCGACCACGCGCCGCTGATCCGCTACCTCGCCGATCAGCTCGAGCGCCCGGTGAAGCTGGTGGTGCTCGATGGCTACGTGAACATCGCCGACCGGTTGGCCGCGGGCGATCTCGAGATCGGCGCGCTCGCTGCCTACATCTACGTCAAGTCGCGCCGGGAGCGGCCCGAGCTGCAGCTGCTGGCGACCCATTTGACCGCGAGCGGCAAGAGCTACGATGGCGTGATCATCGCCCGCGCGGGCTCCGGGATCCGCGACATCTCAGAGCTGAAGGGCAAGGTCTTCTGCTACGTGAGCCACACCTCGACCTCCGGCTACCTCTACCCTCGGGCGGAGTTTCGACGCCGCGGCCTCGATCCAGAGACGCTCTTCAAGACCGCCCACTTTGCGGGTGACCACCCGCGGGCGATGCGGATGCTCCTCGATGGCGCCTGCGACGGCGCGGCGGTGTTCTCCGGGATGCTCTACGAGGCCAAAAAGCATAAGATGACCCCAGAGAAGTTCAGGATCCTGCTGCAGACGCCGCGGATCCCCTACGACGCCTACTGCAGCCACAAGCGGGTCCCGCAGGCGATCCGGGACGCGATAGCCGAAGCGCTGCTGGCGCTGAAGCCTAAGAGCGAGGTGGCCCGCAAGGTGCTCGGCGATCACGCCCGCATCAAGGGTTTCACGACAATCAAAGACAGCGACTACGACGCCGTGCGCAAGATCGAGCACCTCCTCGACGCCGATAAGAAGCCCAACAAGAGACCCGAGCGCAAGGGAGCGCAGCCGTGAGCGAAGGACTGCATCACCTGTTGCGCGCAGCCGCGCAGCAGCGCCCCGACCATCCCCTCTTCGAGCGGCGGGGCGTCGTCACGACCTATGGAGAGATCGACCGCGCCTCCTCGGCCTTCGCGGCGAGCCTGCGCGAGCGCGGTGTCGAGAAGGGTCAGCGCGTCGCGCTGGTGCTCGACAACCTCGCTGCCTACCCGATCTGCTACTACGGCGCGCTGAAGGCCGGCGCCGCCGTCGTGCCGCTCTGCCCCGACACGCGCCCAGGTACCCTCTCGCGGGCCCTGAGCCACAGCGAGGCGCGAGCGGTGGTGCTCGAGACGAAGACGAGCAAGCTGCTCGCGGGCCTCGGAGACCAGCTGGACGCGCTCTCTACCGTCTATTGCCTGGGCAAGCGCGTGCTCGAGGCCGAGGGCGGCTTCGAGGTGCTCGACCTCTCGGAGGTGCTCGCAGCAGACGCGCACCTCGACGACAGCGGCGCCGGTGACGCCGACCTGGCGGCGGTGATGTACACCTCGGGCACCACGGCCCTCCCCAAGGGGGTGATGCTCTCGCATCGCAACCTGCTGGCCAACACGCGTAGCTGCGTCGAGTACCTGGAGCTGAAGCCCGACGAGCGGCTCGGCTTGGTGTTGCCCCTATTCTACTCCTACGGCAACTCGCTGCTGCACACTCATATCTGCGTCGGTGGCACGTTGGTCGATATCGGCACGGTGGCCTTCCCCGCAGCCGTACTCAAGGGGCTTGACGAGAAAGCGTGCACGGGGCTGTCGGGGGTCCCATCGACCTTCGCGCGGCTCCTCCACACCACAGCCCTCGACAAATACGACCTCACCGACGTGCGCTACCTGACGCAGGCAGGCGGGCCCATGACCCCGGCGCTCACCGAGAAGCTGCTCGCGGCGATGCCTAACGCCAAGCTCTATGTGATGTACGGACAGACAGAGGCCGCCCCGCGACTCTCCTACCTGCCGCCGGAGGATCTCGACCGCAAGCTCGGCTCGGTCGGCAAGGCGATCCCCGGCGTGACGCTGCGGGTGCTTGACGCCGAGGGCAACGAGGTCGAGCCGGGCGTCGAGGGCGAGCTCGTCGCGCAGGGCGACAACGTGATGCTCGGCTATCTCGATGACCCGGCGGCGACGGCCAAGGCGCTGCGCCCCGAGGGGCTGCGCACCGGCGACTTGGCGCGACGCGACAAGGACGGTTACGTCTACATCATCGGACGCAACACCGACATGATGAAGGCCGGCGCTCATCGCATCGCCCCGCAGGAGATCGAGGCGGTGATCGAGAAGCTGCCCGAGGTCGCGCAATGCGCCGTGGCGGGCATCCCCGACGAGCTCCTCGGCGAGGCGATCGCGGCCTTCATCGTGCGCACCGACGGCGCCGAGCTCGACGAAAAGCAGGTGATGAGAGCCTGCTATGAGTACCTGCCTCGCTTCAAGATGCCGGGGCACGTGGTCTTCGTCGACACGCTCCCGCGCACCGATACGGGTAAGCTGCGCCGCAGTGAGCTCAAGAGCTGGCAGCCCCCTCCCCCTCAGAAGGGCGGCACGTGACGAATCACGTCCGGCGGTTGATCTGTTTTGTGTTTTCGGGGGACTTACGGCAGGTCGTCGCCCTCGACCTTCATCAGCACCTGCTCGCCCTCGCCCTCCCCTTCCGCTGCCTGCGGCGTGGGTAAGGTGATCGGCTCGGAGCGCGCGATCCGCTCGTGCTCACGCTCGCGCGCTTCATCGGCGTCGAGCGCCTCGATCGCCCCGCGATAGCGTCCCGCGTCGTAACGCCCCTCCGACAGGGCGGCCATCAGCTCCGTGCTCGCGACATCGGCGATCGCGTGGATCGCCTCGTGGCGCGTCAACCCATCGTGCTGGAGCCGCTCGAAGGCCCGAGCGACGAAAGGCGTGGTCGGATCCGAGAGTTGGCTCTCCACCACCGTATGCAAGCTCGCATGCAAGCGTAGCTGCTTGTCGTCGGCGAGCCAGGGATGAGGCTCGGCCTCGTGCTCACTCAAGACCCTGCTCAACACCTCGGCTTGAGGCGCGCTGGTGGCTTTGGGGGTATCCATTCGTCCGCTCATGCTCACACGCTAGCAGGCCACCGTCGCGCCGCCGACGAAAAAGAACAACAGAGAAAAGCGCTTTAATATTATATGCTTTCAACGCGGCTCGCGCTCAAGAGCCCCTCCACACATCCGGGACCGAGCCAGGTGTTGAGCTGCCGAGCCGATCTTGTAGCCGAAGACATGAGCCACAAAGACACGAGCCACAAAGACACGAGCCACAAAGACATGAGCCACAAAGACATGAGCCATACGGGTGGTACGCGAACGTTCTGAGGCCTAGCCGCTGGCGGGGCTGTGCCCAGCGACGGGAGGAGTGTGGGGGGGTGCTCTCAAGGATCTGCGCTGAGGGGTGGGTAGGGAACCCCGTTGCCTGCTCATCAGTCGGTGGGCTATAGTCTCGGAGCCCAACTCTGTTCGCAATTCGAGGCGGACGCGGCAAGAAAACCAAAGACTTGGGCTGAAAAGACACCATGCTACTGTACGAATGGCTCAAGAACTCCGTCACAGCGAAGGGTAGCGCCAAGGCGCTGATCTATCGCGACACCTATCTCAGCTGGCGAGGCCTGCTCCATCGTGTCGAACGACGCGCCCAGGAGTTCGCCCAGATGGGCGTCAAGGCCGGGGATCTGGTCGGGCTGATGCTCGGCAACGTCCCCGATTTCGTGATCCTCTCTTTGGCGTTGAGCAAGCTACGCGCTGCGCCGGTGCCCCTGGATCCAACCACGAGCGTGCGCGAGCTCGACATGCTGATGTCGATCATCCCGCTCCGAGGGCTGATCACGCGACCTCGAGGAGGTGACGCGCCGCTGCCCAACGCGCAGCCGGGCAAGGAGGGCACGCGCCGACAAGCCCCCGAGAGCCGCAAACGGCTCCAGGGGACCTTGCTGAGCTGCTCGATCTATCCACGCCCGGAGAGCGCAGCCTCTCAGGAGGTCGACGACGTCGCCGTGGTGCTCGTCACCACCGACTCTGCGGGGGATCCGAAGCCCGTCGAGCGGACGATCGCGAACCTGCAGGCCGAGGCGATGCACCTGCAAGAGGTGCTCGGCATCAACCCCGAGGACCGCGCGCTGCTGACGGTGCCGCTCTTCCAAGCGTTCGGCTTCGACCTTGGCATGGTCGGCTGCTTCTCCGCTGGCGCCGCGCTCTACCTCGAAGACGAGATCGCGCCGGCGCGGATCATCAAGCTGGTCCGGGAGCAGAAGATCACCGTCCTCCCTGGCAACCAGCCGATGTTCGCCGAGCTTGGACAGCTGCCGGCGTCGCGGCCGCTGGCGCACAAGCCCGTGCGGCTGCTCTCGCTGGGGGGTGGGCTTACTGGGACCGCGCTTGAGGGCTTCAAAAAGCGCTATGGAGTACGCCCGCTCTCGTGTTTCCACACCACGGAGACAGGCACGATCTCGGTCGATATCAAGGGACAGGCCGGCGACACCGTCGGCAAGGCGCTGCCAGGCATCGAGGTTCGAGTGACCAACCTCAAGACTGGCAAGAGCGCCACCGGCGGCCGCAAGGGCGTGCTCTGGGTGCGCAGCCCCTCGACATCTCCGCTGGTGCTGGGCAGCCGGGGCGTCGCTCCCGACGGCGTCGCCGTCGGCACCGTCGATGAGGAGGGCTGGTTCCGCACCGGCGACCTCGCCCGCCTCGACCGGGCCAAGCGGCTGACTCTTCGTGGGCGCGAAGATGACCTGGTCCGTGTCGAGGGCAAGCAGGTCGCCCTCGGCGAGGTGGAGGGCTGCATCGAGTCGTTCCCCAAGGTCACCGCCGCGCAAGCAGAGCTGATCACCGATCCGCTGGGCGGACCGATGGTCGTCGCCCGAGTCGTCGTGCGCAACTCGCGGGGCAAGAAGGTCGACCCCGAGGCGATCATCGACCACTGCGCCCGCAACCTCGCCCCCTACAAGGTCCCCCGCCGCATCGAGTTCTGCGAGAGCCTCTAACGACGGCGACCGTTCTGAAGCCTTGAGCGCTGACCACAACGTCCCTCCCGTCGGCTGCGCTGGTCTGCGAAACCACAGCCGATCCTACGCGGTGATTCCACACCCTTCGCGCTTGGTGATCAGCACTCGCAGCCGTCGATCGAGCAGCCTATCGCGACGCTCGCCCTTTGAACCGAGATCTTTGTCGATCCAACTCGCCCTCATCACGCGAAGAGCGCTCATAGCGGGATGTCTTCTTCGACGACACGTCGGCCGTGCCAGAGCTTCAGCCGCGCGCGCCAGACGCCCTCTTCGTGCTCCAGATACACGTAGGTCTGTCGCTGCTGCAGCCCGAGCTGCGAGATATGAAGGTTCGAGGTCGGGATCCAGGAGCCGGAGTTGACGTAGGTCTTTCCTGGGGCGAGCTGACGCCACATCGGGACATGCGTGTGACCGAAGACGACCGTATGGAGCGCGGCGTCGGCCTCGAGTACCCGCCGCGCCTCGGCCTCGAGGGTTGGGAAGGCCGAGCCTCCGAAGATCACCCGCAGAGTCTGCCAGAAGGTGATCCGGCGCTGCCGCTGCCGCCGAAAGCGCGCGACGAAGAGCGCGGCGATGAAGGTCCAGAAAAAGCGAAGCAACGCCCGCAGATCATGCCAGAAGGCCCAGGAGAAGAAGAGGCGCGCAGGCCGCACGCGATTGATGTAGGGCCGCACGCGCTTGATCGGCAGGAGCACGTTGATGAACATGTCGCTGCCCCAGGGAAGCTTCAGCACGGGCTCGGGGAGCCCCCGGGTCAAAAACATGCGCTGCGGATCGACGCGGTTCTGGTGCTCGTGGTTGTGGCCGTGCTCGAGGTGCACCCCCTCGAAGCGGTAGACATCGTCAACGAAGTTGATCTCTGGGTGGACGCGCTCGCGCAAGAGCTCGCGCACCTCCTCCCAGAGGAGGTCTTGATCGTGGTTGCCGACCACGAAGGTCACCTGTCGATGCTCGCCGCGCTGAAAGGTCGCCAACGCGGCGAAGACCTCGCGATGGGCCTCGACGATCGCACCGATCTTGGCCACCGACTTCTTGGCGCTGATCAGATCTGGCGCGTCGTCGTCCCCATAGGGCACGAGGCCCTCGAAGATGTCGCCATTGAGGATCATCTCGACCTCAGCGTCGACGAACTCGCCGGCGCGATAGTACTCGAGCATGTCGATCAACGCCTGATCGCCGACGAAGTCCTCCATGTCGTTGATCGTGCCCTCCTTGACCACGCGCCCGAAGCCCATGTGCAGATCGGAGACGGAGAGCTTGATCCGGCGACGCTGGGTCATCGCGGCTCGCTCGGATTGGCGGCATCGCGCTGATCGTCCGGCTCCTCGCCGAGGAGATCGTCTCTACCGCGGCGAAAAAACAGACTCCCCTTGTAGGCCACCACGCCGCGCTTGATCACCACCACCAACGCCGCCGCGACTGGGACGGCGAGCAGCACCCCGACGAAGCCGAAGAGCTTGCCTCCCAACAAGAGTGCCACCAGCACGCCTACCGGCCCCATCCCGGTCTTGTTGCCAACGATCCGCGGCGTGAGCACCAGACCGTCGAGCACCTGCACGGCTCCGAAGACGGCGAGGGTAACGACCAGCTGAGTCGGGTCGACGCCGCCCTCGCGAAGCAAGCAGACTGTGAGGCCCAAGATCAGGCCGAGGGTGAAGCCGACGTAGGGGATGAACGCGAGCAGCCCCGTGATCAGGCCGATCAGCACGGCCATATCGAGCTGCGCGATGAAGCGTAAGCCCAAGGCGTAGAGCAGTGCCAGGATCGCCATCACGGTCAGCTGGCCGCGGATCCAAGACGCGAGCACGCGGTCGATCTCGTTGACCGTGTCGTCGACCCAGGGGCGATAGCGGTAGGGGATCAGCCCCCTCGCCCCCGAGACCAGCAGAGGAAACTGAGGGAGGAAGTAGAAGGTGAAGACGGGGATCAAGGCGATGGTGCCGATCGACGACGCCAGCGCCCCGAGGGCGCCCAGCACGCCGGCCGTCCCTTTGGCGACCTTCCCGGCGACGCCGCCGAGCGACCCAAGTATGCTCCCCGACGCCCCCTTCACCTCTCCGCCGACCTTGGCCCAGAGCTCCTTGAAGCTATGCGGCAGCTCCACGTCGAAGGTCTTCTCGACCCAGGGCAGGAGCGTCTTGGGCAGGTGCTGGATCCGCGTGCCGAACTGATGGAGCTCGTCGACGAGCACCGGGATCAACAACGAAAAGATGAGCACCAGAAAAAGGAGGCCCAAGAGCAAGAGCAAGAGAGTACTGACCCAACGCGGCGTCCTCAGCCGTCGCTTGGCCCAGCTCACCAACGGATCGAGGAGGTACGCCAGCACCAGCGCCGCCACCACCGGCGTGAGCACCTTGCCCAGCCCACGCAGCACGGCGAAGAGCACCGCCAGCACGACAGCGAAGAAGAGCAGATGCCAGTAGCGGTGCGTGCGCCGTACCAGCGACTTCTGCCGCAGCCCCATATCGCTAGAAGGGTTCCCGGCGCAACACCACCGAGATCGTCTGGCGAACGCCGCGCACGATCTTCACGTCGTGAAACGACGAGAAGTAGCCCTCTTGGCGCAGCTCGATCCGGCGCGACCCCACGAGCAACGTCAAGGGTCTACCACGCAGCGCAGCGACCGTGCCTTGGTAGCGATCGTCGACGAAGACCTCCGCCGTCTTGGGCTCGCATTGGATCGTGAGCTCGCCCACGGGGCGTGGGCGAGGCTTGGGCGGACCTGGGCAGCCAGCCAGGGCCAACGTGAAGAGAAGCACGCAGCAGGCGCAGCGAGGCGATCGGTTGACCATCGTAAGGACAAGCCTCGCAGGTTGTGCCGCCGGACTCAAGATCCGGGCGACGCCGCCTCGGGGGTCGTCACCGAGGCGCTCTGCGCGCGAAAGGTCCGCGGCCCGGAGCCAGCGACCCGGCGCAGGGAGAAGCCCCGAATGGCGCGACCATCAGCGCTGCCCGCCTCCCCACAGAGAAAGGGCCGCGCCTCGAGCAGGCGGCTCGCCGCGGCGAGCTTTCCTGCTGGCACGGAGATCGTAGCGTCAACGCCGACCAGGTGCCGCAAGCGCACGCGATAGCCCGCGCGGCGTAGTCGACGCACCACTAACCTGTAGCGAGAGAGCGAGCTCAGCCCTCTGAGCACGATCGAGGCTTGGCCTACGGCAGCGCTGGTCGCAGGAAAACGGCGCGCCAGCACCGGCACCACAACGGCCAGGACCGCGCGAAGCCCTCGGCGCGAGGCTTGCTGCCTGGCGAGGCCTGCCGCCGCTCCACGGCCCCAGCCGGTAGCGGCGCTGGAGACGAGCTGTACCCCCGCGCGGGTCGCCAGCGTGGCCTGCCAGCGTGCGGCGGCGCCGATGAGCGCGAGCCCGCGGACACCTGGCGCGGGCTTCGCCTCGACGCGAAGCTCGAGCACGGCGCTGGCGAGGGGCGCGGCGGCGATGGCCCCAGCGCGACTCTTCGCGACGGCAGCGGCGCGCAGCGCTGTGCCCGCCGAGCTCAGCTGCGCGCTCAGCTCTGAGGCGACCATCTGGCGTAAGCTACCCTGCGAAGGGCCAGCCAACAGGCTGATCGCGAGCAGCGGCTTCGAGCCAGGAGGCGAAGAGCCGGCGCCCAAGGCCTTGGCCGTGGTGACGCCGATCAGCCGCCGTAGGCGACGGAGATCGAAGCGAGCCTCCACCTGCACGTGGTAGGCCTGCCCCTCCCGCGCCTCCTTCAAGACCCGATAGGTTCGCAGCAAGCGCGGAAGGTGACCGGCCAGCGCTCGGGCTTTCAGCGCATCGAGCTGGGGTGTGAGCGCCTTGGCGGCTCGCTCCAGCGCCGCGCGCTGAGCCCGGTGCAGGGCGCGGCGACGCGCCGAGACGACGTTCCCACCGACCACGCTCGCGGTGCCCTCTGCGATAAAGACGTGGGGTCGAGACGTGGGAGCCTGCGGAGCGTCGGCAAGGACGGGAGATGGACGCCCGTAGGTGAGCCCGCACAGCAGCGCGGCGACGGCCAGCCGGAGGAGCACTACCTGAGGTTGAACGGATAGTCGAAGGTCGTGATGCTCTTGCAGGGCGAAAAACGCGCGGACTTCACGACGCGGGAGACGCAGGCACCGGTGGGTGTACCACCGAAGATGCCGGTGACCTTGGCGCGGGTGACCTTGCCGCTGGCACCGACGCTGACCTTCACCATCGCCAGTCCAGGCACGCGGAAGCGGTCAAAGCAGCCCCTGACCCGTGGCTTGACCTTGCGCATGCCAGCCACGATCTGGCTGCGGCCGAGACGATCAGGCAGGTTCGTAGGTGCTGGCGCAGCCTTCTTCACCACCGTTTTTCGACGCCTCTTCTTGCCGCTCATCGCGCCATCGAGGAGGAGGTCGAGTTCGTCCCGCTTGCCTCCTCGGTGCTTCTTTCGCTTGGTTGGTGCCGGGGTGGTCGCCTTCCGTGGTGGTGACGTGGACTTCTTTGTCGACCCCTTGCGACGTCGCCCCTTGCCACGGCGACGCTTGGCCCTGCCAGATCTCTTGCTGGCTTTCTTGCTGTCCCCATTCCCCTTGCCCTTCCCACTAGCAGGCCCGGTGCCCTTCCCACTAGCAGGACTGTCGCCGGCGGGCTTGTCGCCGGCGGGCTTGTCGCTGGCGGGCTTGTCGCTGGCGGGCTTGTCGCCGGCGGGCTTGTCGCCGGCGGGCTTGCCGCCGCCGGCCTTCGCAACCTTGAGCGGATCCGTGTCTGCCGCCTTCTCCGAGGTCTTGCCGACGCCAGCCGACGCGACCGTCCTGCCCGGACCTGTCGGCTGCCGATCCGTTTTGAACAGCAGCACGACCAAGGTGATCGCGAGCCCGAGGACGAGCACGCCACCACCAATCAGGGTGGGGACCAACCAGCCAGGCCGCTCGCTGCCGCCCGTTGGCATCAGCACGGGTGCTGCCGCGATGGGGCCACCAAAACCGCCCATCGCGGGGAGCGGATCGTCGCTCTTGCTGGCTGAGCCGGGGTCTGCGCTCGCGGTCGACACGGTGGCCGCCATCGCGCGGATGTCGATCAGGCCGGAGCCGCCACCGCTCGCCATCCCTGGCTTGGGCGCCGAAGCCGTAGGCGCCGCGCTCGGCGCGCCACTGGCCTTGTCGCCGCCCGTGGCGAGCGCCTGCAGGTTGGCCAAGCTGAAGAGCACGGAGTTTTCCCCACGCTGACCTGTCATCTGCTGCACCGGCACCGAGGGATCGCTGGGGATCTGCTCGCGTGCGTCCTCGGCAAAGAGCCCAGCGCCAGCGCTGGCCCCACCGCCCCCGCCAAAGAGATCGCCGCCACCATTGTTCGCGACGGCGTCGTCAGCTGAGGAGAAGATACCGCCGCCCTGCGGCTCCTGGGTCGCGTAGGGGTCTGGCTGCCCTGCGCCACCACCAAAGAGGTCGCCGCCTCCCGCGCCCGGGTCAGCTGCCACTCCGCCATCAGCGCCGAAGAGCGACGCAGAATCAGCCCGCTGCGTTTCGGCGTCACCACCAGCGCCCCAGCCGGGCTCGTTGGAGGCGGAATCGCCCCAAGCCGCGGTGGAGGGAGCAGGAGCAGCTCCCTCGACGGCAGCTCCCTGCCCGCCGGCGACGGCGGCTCCCTGCCCGCCGGCGACGGCAGCTCCCTGCCCGCCGGCGACGGCAGCTCCCTGCCCGCCGGCGACGGCGGCTCCCTGCCCGCCGGCTACGGCGGCTCCCTGCCCGCCGGCTACGGCGGCTCCCTGCCCGCCGGCTACGGCAGTAGCCTGCCCAATGTCAGCGAACTCGTCGACGGATGTGAGCCGCGCCCAGTCGCCAAAGCCCTCGCGCCAGATGTAGCTATCGGCGTTGATCTCGCCGGACGCGAACCGATCACGAACCTCGCTGGCGGTCATCGGCCCGACCTGGTCACGACCGACCACGACATGCCAGACGGCCTCATCGGTACCAACGCCGCCGTCGTAGGCTGCCGCGGCGCCATAGCCATCGCCGCCAGCACCGGCGACGGAATAGCCGGCGTCGGCTCCACCCTGATCGTGCGCTTCGTCAGCCGTGCCGCGAACGACGATGATGTTCGAGCATTTCTTGCAGCGGATCTTGAAGACCTTGCCCCTCACCTTTTCGTCGGCGATGGAGTACTTCGCTGCACAATTATCGCAGGTGATCTTCATGGTTCCTGCCTCGAGCACCCCTTGGGGTTGTCGCAGACCAATGCCCCAAGCCGATGGAAAAACCGCACGCTCACGCGCTGTCTGGGCTTGGGCTGCGCCATTATAGGGAGGGGTCGTTCCGATTGCAATTCCACACGCAAAACCAATGGGTTCTGACTGTCCGTACCTTCTGGAGACTCTGACACGGACACCGGCCCATGCATTGGCGAGTTTTTTCTGGCCCTATGCCGGTGAGCGGCCAACCAGCGCCGCGCGCTCGAGGGTCTGGTGTCGCGCGGGCCCATAAGACACGATCCGCACCGGCACGCCAACGAACGCTTCCACCCGGGCGATATATCGGAGGAGCGACGCGGGGAGCTGCTCGAAGCGCTCCTCCTGGCCCACCAGCTCGGACCAGCCCTCCATCTCCTCGAAGACCGGCTCGACCCGAGCGAGATCCTCATGGTCGGGCGGAGGCACAGTGAGCAGCTCGCCGTCGAGGCGATAGGCGGTGCACAGGGACGGACGCTCGAAGCTGGCCAGCACGTCGACCTTCGTCAGCGCCAGCACGTCGACGCCGCCAACGCGGACGGCATGGCGCAGCGCTGGGAGGTCGAGCCAGCCACAGCGTCGTGGACGACCGGTGGTCGCGCCGAACTCCGCGCCGGCTTGACGAAGCTCATCGCCGAGCTCGCCCAAGATCTCGGTGGGGAAAGGCCCCGCGCCGACGCGGGTGACGTAGGCCTTGCTCACGCCGACGACCTCACCGAGCTGCCGCGGCCCCACCCCAGCGCCAGCGCAGGCGCCACCGGCGAGCGTCGTGCTCGAGGTCACATAGGGAAAGGTGCCTTGGTCGATGTCCAGCAGCACCCCCTGCGCCCCCTCGAAGAGCAAACGCCTCCCCTGCGCCGCATGCTCGGCGAGGAGGCTCGGCACGTCTTCGAGATGACCGAGCAGGCGCTCGCTCTGCTCGGTCAACGCCTCGAGGATCGCGTCTGCGTCCAGGGGCTCGACGCCGCCGCGTTCGAGGCGCTCGTTGGCGCTCGAGAGGGCGTCGCGGAGGCGTCGCGATAGCCGATCTGGGTGGGCCAGATCACCCATGCGCAGCCCGCGGCGGCCTGCTTTGTCTTCGTAGACAGGACCGATCCCGCGGCGCGTCGTGCCGAGCGCACGCTCGCCTGACTCGCGCAGGCCATCAAGCGCCTGATGGTAGGGCAAGACGACATGCGCGCGCTTGGCGATGCGCAGGTTGCGCTCGTCGACGGTCACACCGGCCGCGCGCAGCGCGTCGATCTCAGCGACCAGCGAGGCCGGGTCGACCACGACGCCGGGGCCAAGCACGCAGATCGTCCCCTCGTGGACGATGCCGCTCGGGATCAGGTGTAACACGAGCCTCTTCTCGCCGATGACAAGCGTATGCCCCGCGTTGGCGCCACCGCCAAAGCGGACGACGACGTCGGCGTCGCGCGCAAGGAGATCGACGATCTTGCCCTTGCCTTCGTCGCCCCATTGCGCACCGACCACGCATCGATTGCCCATTCGTCCTCCTCTTGGCGGCGTCTCGCCTCGTCTCCGGATGGTAGCCCTCTGGCTCTCTCCGTCCAATCACTTCGACCAGCGGAGAGAAGCGCCCTCTACCTCGTCTCGCTGACGGTGACACCTTCATCGCCCAACATCGCCGCCAGCTCCGCAGATGCCACTCCTGGGAGATCGTGAAGCACCAAGGGGGCGAGCTCTCGCAGCCCTTGGCCTGAGCGCCGAGCACCGAAGAGGACCCGCCGCGGTGGCCGGCCTGGGAAGGGGAGCACGTCTCGCCGCAGCGAGAGCCTGAGCCCCGCGCTCTCGAGCTCGCCCTGAACCTCGTTGGCTCGCTGGGCGTCATGCACCAAGGCCAAGGCGTCCTCGGTGCGGACGGCGGCGGCCGCCGACGCGAGCAGCTCGGCGAGCGAGCCGGTCAGCTCGTGACGAGCGCGGGCACGCAGGGGATCGGAGTTGAGCTTACCTCGGCCCACGGGAAAGAAGGGCGGGTTGCAGCAGAGCAGCGTCGGCCCTCGCCCCATCGCGAAGCTGCCGTCGCGCAGGTCGGAGCAGCTCACCTCGACCCGCTCCTCGAGGCCATTTCGCCGGATGTTGCGCTCGCAGAGCTCGGCCAGCTCGGGCTGCACCTCGACCAGCGCCACCTGGGCTCGAGGGAAGGTCTTGGCCAGCGCGAGCCCCACCACGCCACAACCGGCGCCGAGGTCGACGACCCGCGCTGGGTCGTCGAGGACCTCTCGGGCGAAGGCAGCCAGGAGCAGAGCGTCGACGTTGAAGCGATAGCCTCGCGCCGGCTGCTCGAGCAGCAGCTGACCGCGCAGGATCGCGTCGACGGAGGTCTTCACAAGGCGACACCTCCGGCCCGCAGCACCTTCACGGCCTCTCCACTCACGACCGCCACCGTCGAGGGCTGACCATCGCGCGGTCCGTCATCGAGGATGAGCGCCACGCCCGCGAGCGCGGCCTCTTCGGCCGAGGAGGCCGCCGGCTCGCTGCTGAGGTTCGCGCTTGTGGCGGTCAGCGGTAGCCCTGCGGCGTCAACGAGCGCGGCCGCGACCGGGTCCGGAGAGATCCGCACGCCGACCCCGCCTTCGGCGTTGCGCAGAGCGCGGTGAAGCGTGTTACGCCCGGGGAGCACCAGCGTCAACGGCCCCGGCCAGTGGCGTGTCATCAGCTCGCGTGCGCGCCTCGAGATGGCCGAAGGGTCGACCACCCGCTCGAGCATCTCGTGGTTGGAGACGAGGACGCTCAGCGGCTGATCGCCGCGGCCCTTCACGGCCACGAGCCGCGCTATCGCGTCGCCGTCGTCGAAGCGCACCGCCAACCCGTAGCGCGTCTCGGTCGGGTAGG
The DNA here is from genome assembly GCA_002747355.1 of Pseudomonadota bacterium. Classification (GTDB taxonomy): domain Bacteria; phylum Myxococcota_A; class Polyangia. The sequence continues at coordinate 23,179 of PDPC01000045.1, forward strand.
CCACAACCTCCCCTGCCCGCAGCAGCTCGGCGGCGCGAGCGATCGCCGCTTCCTCAGCGTGGAGCGTCTGCATTGCGCCTCAGTGCGCGGTGGCCGATGTCGCGACGAAAGCGACGCTCGGGCCATGTGATCCGCTCGCAGGCCGCATAGGCGCGGGCCCGGGCGGCGCCGAGGTCGTCTCCCAGCGCGGTGACGGCCAGCACGCGCCCACCAGCCGTCACCAAGCGCTCGTCGACCAAGGCGGTTCCCGCGTGAAAGACCATCAGCTCGTCTCCTGCCGCGGCGTTCACCGCGGCGACGCCCTCGATGGGCAAGCCCGTCGGGCTCTTGCCGGGGTAGCCTCCAGAGGCGAGCACGACGCAGAGCGCCGGTCGCGGATCCCAGCAGAGATCCTCCCTCGGCAGCTCGCCAGCGGCGGCCCCCGCGAGCAAGGGGAGGAGATCGCTCGCGAGCCGCGGCAGGAGCGTCTGCGCCTCCGGATCTCCGAAGCGGCAGTTGTACTCGAGCACCTGGGGCTCACCGTCGACGATCATCAGGCCCGCGTAGAGGATCCCCCGAAACGGTATCCCGTCTGCGGCGAGGCCAGCTATCGTCGGCTCGAGGACGCGCCTCTGGACCTCTCCGGCGAGGACTGCGTCGAGCATCGGCGCCGGCGAGTAGGCCCCCATCCCGCCGGTGTTGGGGCCGGTGTCGCCGTCAAAGGCTGCCTTGTGGTCCTGGCTGCTCGCGAGCATCAGCACCCGCTCGCCGTCGGCGAGGGCGATCACCGAGACCTCTTCGCCGCGCAGTCTTTCTTCGATCACGAGCTCGCCGCGAGGCGAGAGATCCCGAACCGCAGCTTTGGCGCTGGCGAGGTCGTCGGCCACCACAACGCCCTTGCCGCCAGCGAGGCCATCGAGCTTGATCACGCGCGCCTTTGGGTTGGTCTCGAGGTAGCGATCCGCCGCTTCGACATCGCTGACGAGCTCGAAGGGCGCCGTTGGGATGTCATGGCGCGCCATGAAGCGCTTGGCCCAGGCTTTCGACCCCTCGAGACGCGCCGCAGCCGCGCTCGGCCCCGCCACCGCGAGACCAGCCTCGATGAAGCGATCGGCGAGCCCCGCGCAGAGCGGCGCCTCCGGTCCAACGACCGTGAGGTCGATGCCCTGCGCTCTGGCCCAGCTCAGCAGGCCATCGAGATCGTCGGCGGCGATCTCGACGTTCTCCGCGACCTCGGCAGTGCCCGGGTTGCCGGGCGCACAGAAAAGCCTGGTCAGCTGTGGACTCTTGGCCAGGCTCCAGCAGAGGACGTGCTCACGCCCACCAGAACCGATCACCAGGACCTTCATGGGATCTCCTCGGTCGCTCTCGTGGTCTAGCAGACCGCGAGAAGCCGCGTAGCAGCTCCTGCTAGTGACGAAAGTGGCGACGCCCGGTGAAGATCATCGCCAAGCCGTGCTCGTCAGCCGCGGCGATCACCTCCTCATCGCGGACTGAGCCTCCAGGCTGCACGACCGCCCGCACGCCAGCGGCGGCGCAGCCGTCGAGACCATCCCGGAAGGGAAAGAACGCGTCCGAAGCCGCCACGCCGCCGTCGATGGGCAGCACGGCGCGGCGCTGGGCGAGCGTGACCGAGTCGACGCGCGACATCTGCCCTGCCCCGACGCCGACCAGCTGGCGATCCCGGGCAAAGACGATCGCGTTGCTCTTGACGTGCTTGCAAGCGCGCCAGGCGAAGTCGAGCTCGCGCAGCTCGTCATCGGAGGGTGCGCGCTTGGTCACGACCTTGGCCTCCGCCATCGCCTCGAGGCCGTCGTCTCGCTGCTGCACGAGCATCCCGCCGAAGGCGCTGCGCCAGACCAGCGCGCCGGCTGACGGTCGCGGCACCTGGAGGATCCGCAGCTTCTTCTTCTTGCGTAGGATCTCCAGGGCAGCTGGGTCGAACTCCGGCGCGATCACCGCCTCGAGGAAGATCGGCTTCAGCTCGGCGGCCATCGCCTCGGTCACCGCCTGGTTGCAAGCCACGATCCCGCCGAAGGCGCTGAGGGGATCGCCGGCGAGGGCCCGACGAAACGCCTCGGCGACGTCGCCATGGGTGGCCGCCGCCCCGCAGGGGTTGGTGTGCTTGACCACGGCGACCGCGGCGTCGGGGAGGTCGCAGGCCAGCGCCCAGGCAGCGTCTGCGTCGACGATATTGTTATAGGAGAGATCCTTGCCGGAGAGCTGCTCATAGAGAGCGGCACGGTCAGCACCGGAGGTCGAGGCTGCGCGATAGAAGCCTGCCCGCTGATGCGGGTTCTCGCCATAGCGCAGGCTCTGCACGCGCTCGAGTTGCATACCGAGGCTCTCGGCGAGCGCGCCCGACTGCGCGAGCTCGCTCGAGAGGTGGGTAGAGATCGCCACGTCGTAGGCGGCGGTGTGGGCGAACGCGGCAGCAGCGAGCTCACGGCGCAGACGATCACCGACGCCACCCTGCCGCGCCTGCAGCTCCTCTAGCAGCTTGGGGTAGTCGTCGGGATCGACGACCACGGCCACCCGCTCGTGGTTCTTGGCGGCCGCGCGCAGCAGCGAGGGGCCGCCGATGTCAATCTGCTCGACGATCTCTTGGGACGTCGCGTCGCCGCGCTGCAGCGTCTGCTCGAAAGGATAGAGGTTGACCACGACGAGGTCGATGCGTCCGAGCGTATGCTCGCGGAGCTGGGCCTCGTGCTCCTCCGTTGGCCGCGCGAGGATCCCGCCGAAGACCTTCGGGTGCAGGGTCTTGACCCGGCCGTCGAGGATCTCCGGCGCGCCGGTATAGTCCGACACCGTGACCACCGGGATGTCCGCGTCCGCGATCATCTTGGCCGTCCCACCGGAAGAGACGAGCTCGATACCATGCGCTCTGAGCGCTCGAGCCAGCTCCACCAACCCCCGCTTATCCGAGACGCTGAGCAGCGCCCGCTCGATCTTGTGAGACGTCGACATGCCGCACCTCGGCCTCTTTTATTGCGACGAGCAGAAAGCAGGGCTGTAGCAAGGGTCCGCTCCCAACGCAACCCAGGTCCCCGCGTCGAACGGAGCCCCCCTGGTGGTATGGCGAGCTCTCTGACGCGACCCCGGCCGATCTACGGAGCCTTCGGCTTGGCAGGGGGGAGTTCGATGAGAGCGGCAAGATAGACCGCGCGTTTGGCACCACGACATGTCGGGCGAGGCCTCTCTGCGCGACACAGCACGGCGAGAGGAACCACCGAAGAGCACCCCTACACCTTCGGGACCGAGCCGGGTGCTGAGCTGCCGAGCCGCTTTCGTAGCCAACGAAACGAGCCATGCTCGTGGTACGGCGAGCGTTCTGAGGCCTAGAACGCGGCCGGCAGCGCTGTGCCCGGCGACGGGAGGAAGGTGGGGGGTGCTCCGAAGAGCGCTCCCCCCAGAGCGATTAAGACGGCCTGATGCCGAGGTCCTGGCTGGTCATCTTCAGCTTGAGCAGGCCACGCACCTCGACCTGACGGATACGCTCCCGGGTGAGGTTCATGATCTCGCCAACCTCTTCGAGGGTGATCCCACCGCGCTCGGCGACATCGAGAGAGCAGGTCTCGTTCATCTCCCAGACCTCGAGGTGCGGGAAGTTGAACTTGATCGAGCCCGTCTCCGGGTTGACGTCGAGGTAGAGGTGGTGCTTGCAGCTGACGTAGGGGCAAGGGCGGACGCCGGTCTTGCACTCGACGCGGCTCGCAGGCTTGGCGTAGTTCATATAGGGCATCAACGCCGCGCCTTGACGGATCTCCTCTTTCGTCAGGCGCTTCATCGCGATGGTGCGGCTGCGCGGGCGATCGCGGCGACGACGACGACGACGGCGAACCTTGCGGCTCACCGATGGGATCAGCTCTTCGGCGCCAACCTCGGTGACGTCGTCTTGGCGGGAGGGGTCCATCTTCAGCGGGGTTTCGCGGTCCATCTGCCTGTCCTCCAGGTCCACCGAACTAGCGTTCGGTGAGCATGCCGTCGCCGGCTACACGCAAGGTTTTCTCCGGTGTCGAGAGTTGGGTTTCGATGTCGGTGATGCGCTTGACTAGCGCGCTGGCAGCGACGCGGGCGTCGCTGACCTCGCGGGTCAGTCGGCGCTTCTGCGCCACGTCGAAGCGAGGCTTGGCGATCTCGCGCTCGAAGCCCTTGAGCAGCTCCTCGAGGGCGGCCTCAGCGGCGTCGATCTGCTGCTTGAAGGCGCTGAAGCTGCGCTGGATCTCCTCGATGGTGAAGCTGCGGCTCATCAGCTGCTTGATCGAGTTGATCCGCCGCACGGTCGCGCAGGGGTAGATGCCCCGGGACCCCCGGTGCTTACCCTTGGATCCAACGCGACGGCTGCGCGGCAGCAAGCCGAGCTGCACGTATTTGCGAAAGGTCGCCTCCGAGAGCCGCACGCCGCGGGATTGAAAGATCTGGATGATCTGAGCCGAGGTCAGCCCGCTCGGATGCGCTCGCTCAATCTGGGCGAGATCCTGTTCGCTCAGCAGAGGCTCTCGAGCGGAGGTGCGAACCACGAAAGCGCCATCCTTTTCTCGCGCTGGATCTAGCGCGTACGAGCCAGATGCATTCAGTGTTATATACTAAATGGATTCTATTGAATGTAAGCTGCTGTCAGGATTCGCGTCACTATATTCTACTGAATGGAGCAGCACAAAAAAAAAGTGTGTGCCTGCGCCAGCTTAGGTCCGCCCATAACTGTTTTCTTGTTCAGTGTTCGGCCACAGGGTATGAGGATCGCACGAAAAAAACGTCCATCCGAGATGAGGTTGTTTTCATCACAAAAGGGGCGTTGGCGCCCGCCTCACGAGGCACCGATCACGCTTCACATGCAACCACTTGTTTTTAATAGCTTTTTGCGCGTCGGCTGTATGCACGAGCCGCTTCCCCGCTCTTCCTGAAGAATTGTCTTGTAATAATCGTTGCTTGTAGAGTGTAGCGGGAGACGCTACGAGAGACCGAGGTCGCCAACGTACCGCTTGAAGGGTCGAAAGCTCTGCTGATGCGATCAGGGATGTCGAAGCTGAAGCTAGCGGCTCCAGTTCAGGCGCACGGCGGTTGTCTGCCCTTTGCGTATTTTCACTGTCTTTTTAACGCGTTGCTTGATCGCAGTGTTCGAGAGCGTCAGCCGATGAACTCCGACAGGCAAGCGCAGAGCCTTGATCGGTGTCGTCATTCTCCGGCCTCCATCGACCGAAACAAAGGCCCAAGGGTCGACGTAGACCGCAAGCATGCCGTAGGCCTTGGGGGGTCTCTTATGACCCGAACGCTCTGTTTTCGGGGATCTGCTGATCTTCTTCACGCTGGCGTCCGCTGGCCTCCGCGTCGGCACCTTCGGCCACGAGATCCTGCGAGGTTGTTTGGTGCGCCGCGCGGTCCTCGGCAGGCGTTTGGATCCAGCGACGAGCCGTGCGTCGGGGATCCGACCGGCGTCCGGTGAGGCCTTGGACGGCGCGCTATCTGCTTTCGCTGGTGCAGGCGCGCGTCGCTCGAGAGCGACCGACGGCTGACCGCCAAGCTCGACGCTGCGCTCTACCTTCTGTGCTCCCCAACGCGCGACCACCGAGAGCGTCTGCCCACGACGGCCCACGACGCGATAGGGGCTGCCTCCGGCGAGGGCGACACCATCGACCTCGACACGAGCGCCAGAGGGCGAGCAGCGAAGCTCGACCTCGGCTGCATCCGGTGCACGATCGGCGATCGCACGAGAGCGTCTCATTGCCCAGAAGCCAGCTGCACCGGCAGCGGCGAAGATTAACAGCCCCACGACGATAGAGATCCCCCACCCCGCGCGGCGACGCGACGCCGCCTCGGGCGTTGACGCGCTCGTGGGTGTCACGCTCGAAGGCTCTGCCGCCTGCTCTGCCGCCTGCTCCTCGTCCAAGGTCCCCGTTGGCGCGTCGGCTGGCGCGACGGCGACGCCAGGAGCCTTCTCCAGCGTCGTCTGCCCGCGTCGTTCCCGCTCTCCGCCAGGCAGCAGCTGCGCCAGATACTCGGCGACCTCCAACCCGGCGGTCGCCCCAGAAAAGGCGGAGAGCTCGGCCAGCGCAGCCGCCGCGCTCTCGAAGCGCATCGTTGGATCGGGGGCGAGCATGCGCTCGACGACCTGCGCCAGCGGCAAAGGCACGGAGGGCGCCACTTCGGCCAACGGCAGCACCTTGCCGCGCCGCGCCGCGGCCAGCAGCTCTCCTTCGCTGCCAACGCCGCCGTAGAGCCTTCGGCCGGCGAGGAGCTCCCAGAGCACGATGCCAAGCGCGCAGAGATCCGCGCGAGCGTCGACGCGCTCGCCTCGGACCTGCTCAGGCGACATATACGTGAGCTTGCCCTTGACCATCCCGGTACGCGTCGCCGAGGCCAGGGCTGCGACCTTGGCGATACCGAAGTCGGTGACCTTCACCTCCCCCGCGTAGGAGAGCAGCAGGTTATGAGGGCTGATGTCACGATGGACGATCCCCAGCGGCTCGCCACGCTCCTGACGGGTGTGTGCGTAGTGCAGCCCCTTCAGAGCCTCGACCCCGACGTGGACAGCTAGGGTCTGAGGCACGGGCATCTCGCGGCGCCGCGCAGTAGCCGCGACCTTACGCAGATCGGGACCATCGACCAGCTCCATCGCGATGTAGTAGACCCCGTCGACCTGATCGAAGTCGAAGATCTGAACGATGTTAGCGTGTTGGAGCCGAGAGGCCAGGCGCGCTTCGTTGATGAACATATGAACGAAGTCGTCATCCTGGTTGAACTGCTCGAGGATGCGCTTGATCACCAGCTCTTTGACGAACCCCTGAGCGCCATAGGTCCGGGCGACCCAGACCTCGGCCATTCCGCCAACGCCGATCCGTTGCAGGAGCTCATACTTGCCGAAGCGCTCACTCATCATCTTCTGCCTGTTATGATGCTCATCGGCGCCCTTCGCACGCTCACACTTCGCACGCTCACGGTTCGCACGCTCACGGTTCGCACTATAATACTCGACATGAGTCGCGCGACTCCACTCCACGCTTCGAACTCATTGCGGGCCCTGATCGCTTCAGGCTTCGGGCTGCTCGCGATCGCCGCCCTCCCCCAAGGCGCTGGCGGTGCCGAGTTTGACGACGATGTCTTTGAAAACCGCAAGCTCCAGGTGCGGTTCACCGTTCCTGAAGGCTGGACGCTGACGCGGCAGACCGGCTACCCGTCGTTGCTGGCCTTCGTCAGCCGCGGTGGCGCTCGGATCTCCCTCTCTTACACCAGGCTGGCACGACAGCAGAAGGTGATCCAGGTGCTCGCCGACAACAACCGGGCCCTCGAGACCCTCGGGCTGAAGACGAGTGACGCCAAACGCGTCAAGCGCCTCGGCCATAAGCTCTGGCAGACCGTCGCCCAATCAAAAGACGGAAGCAAGCGGAACCACCAAGTCTATCTATCCGCCGGACAGGTGATCTACATCCTAACCCTCAGCTGTAAAGCAGCCGATGAGCGCCGCGGGTTGGCGGATGTTGACTACATCATCGAGTCGCTGAAGATGAAGCGCTGGGCGCTCCCTCAGGAGGCGCTGGTTCGTGAGCGTGGGCGCAGCAGAGGCAAAGCCCAGAGACCCTTTGGCGGAAAAGATCTCGGCGGAAGAGATCTCGGCGGAAGAGAGCTCGGCGGAAGAGAGCTCGGCGGAAGAGAGCTCGGCGGAAGAGAGTTCGGCGGAAAAGAGCTCGGCGGAAAAGAGAAGGCCACGCCGGATCAGGGCCCCCGCGAGGTGACGGATCGGGCGCGCAAACGGCCCGCGAGCGGCCCTGTCAGCCGGCCGGCAGCGCCCCAGCGCCCCGGCGGGCCCTCCGAGACCTCGAGCCGCAGCCGCCAGAAGAGCTGACGCCTCAGGAGCCGGGGTAGTGGATTTCTGGCCCCCCCGCTCCCCAGGCGGCACACTCGCTTCGTGAAACGCTGCGCGCTGCTAGTGGGCGTCGCGCTCTCGTTGGGCGCTTGCGTCGGCAAAGGCCTGCTCACCGACGGCAGCTCTGTCTCGGTAGGAACGCACTCTCGTGGTGCCCTCCGCGCAGCCGCCCGCCTGCCCCTGCGCGGCGAAGGTTACGTCGTGCCCAAGCGCTGGGCAGAGCGCAAGCGTAACTACGGCACCGATGAGCTCGTCGCCCTGATCGCTCGTGTCGCCCGCAAGGTCCGCCGACGCCACGGAGGAGGCCTGCTCGGCGTCGCTGATCTCAGCCCGATCGGCGGCGGTCCCACCAAGGAGCATGGCTCCCATCGCAGCGGTCGCGACGTCGACCTGCTCTATTATGCGACCGACCTCCGCGGCCGAACGGTGGCGCCGACAGCCATGATCCACTACAATGGCAAGGGAGCTAGCCTCACGCCGACGAGCAACCCCAACGCCCCGTCGGCTCCCACCTCATCGCCAACCTCTCAGGCGCTACAGCCAACCAAGCTCGACCTGGCGCGCAACTGGACGATGATGGCCTCCTTGGTCACCGACCCCGAGACCCCCGTGCAATGGATCTTCATCGGCCGGCGGATCAGCCGCCTGCTGCTCGCCTACGGCAAGCGCAAACGCAAGTCGAAGCAGCTGATCGAGCGCCTGGCCTTGGTGATGCGCCAGCCTGGCGACGCCAGCCCGCACACCGACCACATCCATGTGCGCATCTTCTGCGACCCCGCCGATCGCTACCAGGGCTGCGTCGATCGCGGCCCACCACGCTTTCTCAAAAAGAGCCTCAAGTACAAAGACGAGCCCCCTCGCGGCCCGGGGATCCCGCGGAAGCTCCTCGAGCGCCTCGGCTTCGGGCGTCGCCATCCCCTGCTCTAGAGCGCTGATCAGCTTACCGGACCGAGCTGCGCTAAGGATGCGGAATCACGGCGTAGGAGCGAGAAGGGCGCCTGCTGGTAGCAAGCAACCGACGA
>PDPC01000046.1 GCA_002747355.1 Pseudomonadota bacterium
GCGCCTGCTGGTAGCAAGCAACCGACGAGCAACAACCGCTGTGATTTCGCAGACCAGCGCAGCGACGGGAGGTCAGTTGGTCAGCGCTCTAGAGCGCTGCTAGGCCTCAGGACGTTCGCCGTACCACCGGTCCGAGCGTGAGGCGCTGCTCGCCGTGAGGTCGCGCGCGCCGACCTCGCAGCGGCGGCCGCGGTCGAGGAGCTCTTGGCCACCGGCGGACCCAGAGACGATCTCGACGAGGGCGACCCCGCGCTGGCCGCGATCGAGCGAGAGACCTCAGGCCTCGGCGACCACCAGGCCGCGATCCGCGAGATCGATCGGCTGCTGTCGAGCCGAGCCAGGAGGCTGTGGTAGCCTGGTACCCTGATGAGCGCAGACGACGATCGCGAACCGCCGAACCAAGGCGTCGACGAAGCGCCGACGACGACGTGGCAGCAGCGTCAGGAGTTCGTGCTCGAGCTGCCACCAGCCCCACCGGCGAGGCCAGCGCCACGATCGCGACCGACGTTGGAGCGCGCCAACGCGCCCCGCAACAGCGACTACGAGCTCAGCGAGCGCAGCCTCGCCGAGAGCGGCCCGGCGCCGCTCTCTCCAAACGGTGGGGAAGCCACCCCGAGCGGAGCGAGCGGCGACCGCGGGCTCGGCCTCCGCGAGCACCTCGACATCCCCAAGGCCCCGCGACGACGGCAGCCGGGGCGGGTCGCCGTCTTGATCTCCGTGCTGGCCAGCATCATCGCCGGCGTCGGCTACCTGATCGAGAGCCAATGGGGTGAGGGGGGCCTCTTTTCCCCGCGCGACGACGTGCTGCTGCTGGTGATGCTCCACCCCAAGGGCGCCAAGCTCTTCGCCGACGGTGAGTGGCAGGAGAGCACCTCCCTCCAGCTGCCCCGAGCGCGCGGCAAGGTCGTGCTCCGAGCCGAGGCCGAGGGCTATCGTACCCGGCAGCTCGTGGTCGATCTGGCGACGACGCGCGTCGTCACGCTGAGGCTAGAGCGCAGCAGAGGGCGCACCACGAAGGGCGCTTCACGAAAGGGTAAGCGCGCAGGCCGAAGCGGCAGCGTAGCGACCATGCCTACGATCCGCCCGGTGATCCCCGACTCGCCGGGGCCCAAGCCACAGGCCGTCGACGACGAGAAGGCGCCGATCGAGTGAGGTTGCCGTAGCGACCGACGTCAGCGATCAGCGAGCACGACGTCGTCGAAGAGCAGATGACCCCAGCCGCCGGTGGCCCGATCGACGAGCTCGACGCGAGCTGTCTTGCCCCGATGGGCGCGTACGTCGACGCTGCGTCGCTCCATGATATGCGAGCGCGTCCCCGTGCCGCGGTGGATCTCGCCGGCCCCCTCGACGACGACGCGGACCTGCAGCCGCGCCGGATCTCGCCCCCCACCGACGCGGTAGCGCAGGATTGGCTTGTCGATGGTGAAAGACGGGCTGGTCAACGAGCCGGTCTGCCGATCGCCGCCCCAAGCATAGGAGCTGACCAGATAGCGCCCCTCGTAGGGGCCCGCCATCCCTTGGTTAGCAATCGGCCCACCAACCGGACGAGGGCCGAAGGCGCGGCCCATCGCGCTCCAGCCCTCGTAGCTGCCCGCCTCGAAGCCGAAGACCAGGCGTTCCCCTGCCGCGACGCGCTCGCTCTTCTTCGGCACTAGCAGGTAGCGTGGGCTGACGCGATACCCGGTGACCACACCGGGGGACTCGTCGTTGCGCAGATAGCGATCGAATTTATAGGCCCGCAACACGAAGCCGTAGTCGGGGCGGCGCTCCGGCGAGGTGTCGAAGACCAGCGCCGCATAGAAACGCCGGTTGATCCGCGAACGGATCCCCTTCGGGAAGGGAAGCCCTGCCCGCGTGACGTCGTTGATCCCCATCTGGTGATAGCTGGGTCGCTTGCCCGCCTTATAGGGATAAAACGGGTGGTAGGGCATCAGCACCGGCCCATCGGCGCGGCGCAGCCTGCCGACAAGCTTATCCCCCGCCGCGCGCCAGCCGGCCCGCGGCAGGTGTGGTCTCGGCGAGTAGAGCTGCGTCGCGAGCTGCGCCGCCAGCGCCCCGCCGAGCACGAGCGCCACGACGCCACCGACGATCGGCCCACGCCAGAGCGTAGCCCGACGGCTGAGGTCGTAGCCGGCGACACCAGCGAAGATGGACGCGAAGTAGAAGCCGGGGATGTAGGCGTTCTCGACGGCCCACTGGGTGGCGAAGCCGATCGCCGAGACCGCGACGCCGACAATCACCAGCACGAACCAGTAGAGCCGCCGCCGATCACCGCCTACCGGGAGCCGGCGCGAGACGACCCAGCGCACCAGCGTCACGACGAACCAGAGCCCGCAGATCGCGCCAACCGCCGGGGAGAGCGAAAGCAGCTTGATCTCGGTCTGCGGCCAGACTCGCTCCCAGTAGAGGTCGTGACCTTGGTGCAACTCGAAGATATACCGCCAAAGCCAGCCCTTGGTCACCTTGTCGAGCAGGAGCACCGTCCCCCCGGCGACGGCGCCAACCACAGGAACGAGGAGCAGCAGCCTGCGCCAGGCCAAGAGCAGCATCGCCGCGCCCGAGAAGAGGATGAAGACGCTGGTGGTCTGCTTGGTCAGGAAGCCAAGGCCGAGCAGCAGGCCGGCGAGGCCGACCTTCCACCAGCGATCGTGATGATAGCGGAGCAGGTAGAGCGCGCTGGACACCAGCCCAAGGTAAAGCGAGTCGTTGCGGACGAGGTCATACCAGGCGCCGGTGTGGGGGAAGCTCGAGGCGATCAGCCCTACGGCGACGAAGGCCCAGGGCAGCGCGTCCCGGCGGAGCTCGGCCTCGCGGCGCACCACCTGAGCGGCGACCACGCAGGCGGTCACGAAGCCCGCAATGGAGACCAGGCGTCCGAGAAGATAGGAGACGCCGAAGACGCGACCGAGGGTGCCGATGGTGAACGGATAAAGCGGCGTATAGAGATAGGAGATGAAATGCACCGAGGGCTCGGCGTAGATCGGCTGCCCCTCGAGCACGCGGAGCGCGTGGCCGAGCATCCCCCCTTCCATCCACTCCAGATCGTAGGGGTAGGCGACGCGGCCGGCGAAGATCCGCGCCAGCAAGCCGATATGCGCCAGCGCAACTAGCGCCGCGACGACAGCGCCGATCCACGGCAACAAGCGCCGCCAGCGCTGGTTCACGTGAGGGCCGCCCTGCGCCCTCGTGCTGGACGCCTTCCCAGCGCTGTCGCTAGCAGCCCTCACCGCTCGCCAGCCGGCCAGACACGGAGATCGCGATCGATCCGCTTGAGGCAGCAGTAGTGGCTCGGCCGCAAGCCGCGCGGAGGGACGCAGACCCATTGATAGCCCTGGCGCCGCCAATGCGCCGCCTCGCTGGCGTTGGGCCGATAGGCCCAGTCCTGATGCCGCGCCCGATGACACATCAGGTCCGGCTTCTGCGAGAGGATGTAATGCTGCGGGGCAGACTTGCCATGCCCCGGTCGATGGCTGCTCTGGGGTACGTTATGAGCGATCCATTTGTTGTTCAGCCCGAAGGTGTCAAGCGCCTTCAGCCGCGAAGCGTAGACGATAGCCCCCGCCCCGCCGACAGCGAGGTAGGCGCTCTTCGGCAGGTGACGCCGCAGCCAGCGACCGACCATGATTCGATCAGAGGCGAACTTCCGCAGGTAGGCTACGGTGTCGAGCCCCCAACGCGTATAGCTCATCTTACTGTTGAGCTGGTGCAGGTAGCGCGCGTTGATTGACGAGCCGACCAGCAGCAGGATCAAGATCGGCGCAACTCGCGAGAGGCGCCAGCTGTCGGCCGGACGATCCCCCCACGGGCGCTCAAGCAGCTCGCGCAGCCCCTCTTGGGCGAAAAAAACGTAGAGCGGTAGCGTTGGCAGGAGGAAGCGACCGTTGGCCATGAAGTCACCGCCGACGTAGACGACATAGGCCGTGAAAGGCAGCGCGATCAGCGCCAGGTAGCTCAGCACGAAGGCCGGGCGCACACCCGCGTGAGACAGATCGACGGCTGGCTCGTCGGCGTTGGAGGTGGCGAGGAGCTTCTCCTCCTCGGCCGCGTCGGCCGCTTTTTTCGCCTCGGCGGCGTCTGCCTCGTCCTCTGCGTCGACCCCCGGCAGGGGGCCAGTCTCGCCAACGCGCGCCATCGGGCCGGTGGGCGTGCCCTCACGGCCAGCCTTGTCGACGACGCCGTCGATACGCTCCTCGGAGAGCCAACCGTCGACTCCAACGCCCGCGCCCTCAGAACGCTCTCGCCCCCTCGCGGTGAGCTCGGCCAGAAGCCGCGCTTTGCCGTGCGCTCGGGTCCAGGTCGTCCGCGCCGCGAAGAGCGCCAGCGCGGCGGGGAGGATCGCGTAGAGCCGGTTGAGGTGGATGAAGTCCCAGAGGTAAGGCAAACCCCACTTCTTGATCAGCAGCGCGTGGTCGCCGCCGGCCTTGACGTAGTAGGTGTTGGGGAAGGGATAGCCGTAATAGCTGTAGCGCCACCAGAAGAAGAGCCCAAAGGGGATCGCAAAGCCGAGAAACCAGAGCACCTCATCGGCCGTGGGCCAGATCCGCCGCTCGCGGAGCAGGTCGCGCGCGAGGCGGTGCAAGCCGGTCAAGCCGAAGAGCAGGAGCCCCTCGGGGCGAGTCATCGCCGCCAAGGCGAAGATGCCCCCAGAGTAGCGAAACCGGAGCCGGCCGCTGCTCTCGGCGACGTAGGTGGTGATGGCAGCGAGGCAGAGCGCGCAGAAGAGCTGGGTCTCGAGCCCCCCGGAGCACCACACAGCGTAGCCGCCGATGGTAGGCAAGAGCAGCGCGCCGAGGAGGTCCCAGGGCGTGCGCTGGCCGCCGCGGTAGAGCCGCGTGAGCCCATAGAGGAGCACGACCCCGGCGCCGCCGCAGAGGATACCCAGGATATGGGAGGTCACCTCGGGTCTAATGCCCAGCTTCAAAAAGAGGGCGAGCAGCAGCATCCAGAGGAAGTTGGTGTAGCCCTCCACGCGCTCGCCGAGGTTGAAGGCCGCCTCGCCATGAAAGGCCAGGTTCCAGCTATAGCGAAAGGTGATGTAGGCGTCGTCGCTGACGAAGTAGTAGGAGAGGGCGTGGACCGTCAGGCCGGCGATGGCGAAGCCGAGCGCGACCCAGACGATCAGCTTGCCGTGGCGCGACCAGAGGCCGGTGGCGCTCACTTCGCCACCACCGCGTCGAAGCAATAGTGGCGGCCGCCAGCGTGGGTCGTGGAGATCTCGAAGCCAATATCGGCCTTCTTGCCACGCATCCTCCGCGTGTCGTAGCGCCAGCTAGCCCAGGCTCGAGTGTTGGGCCGCTTCCGCGTCAGCACGACCTTGCCGTCGATGAGGAGCTTCAGCGTCACCGCCGCGCCGCCGGTGAAGGATCGGACCGCGCTATCAGTCAAACCATGGTGCCCCATGATCGCGCTACCGAGGGTCTGCCCTGGGAAGGTCACGCGGACGAGGCCGCGATCGACCGGATGAGCCCAGATGCAGCGGCGCAGCGCATCGCCCACACGCTGCGAGCTCGGACCGACGTGGTTCCAGCTCGACTTGCTGCATTGATGTCGCGCCCCCCTCCGTTTGCACGAGGTCTTGGCGCCGCCGCGATCGAGCTCGACCCTGGCGCGGTCGAGGGCGTCGATCAACGCCCTCCCCTGCACCGCCGTCGTCTTCTTTTTACCCTTCAGCGCCATCCCCGCGACGGGGACGAGGAGCGCGAAGACGCCGAGGGCGACACCCCAGCGCTCGGCCTTCTTGCCCAGCGGGGCCAGGCGCGCGAGCTGCGCCGCGAGCAGCTGAGGCTTGCGCTTACGAATCGCGAAGAGGAGGAGCAGCCCGATCGCCAGCCAGGAGAGCAGCGCGCCGAGGAGGTTCGCCGCCGGCATGCCATAGCTGAAGACCAACGTACCGTTTTTCGCCGGCACGGAGATGAAGATCTTATGCCCACCGAGAGCGCCGGTGCTGATCGGCAACGCGTCTCCGCCCTCGACCTTCGCGCCCCAGTTGGGGTAGTTGGCGACGTGGAGGATCAGCCGGCTCTTGTCGGTGGCGCCGCTGACCTTCAGCCGGATCCCGCCACCGCCAGGCTCGAAGCGCTCGACCTTCACTGAGCCCGGACCCTTCAAGGTGTAGCGCTGGGTCGTATAACCCTTGAAGCGATAGACATAGATCGCCCCGAAGCGCTTGACGAGCTCGAGATCGCCGCCCTGACCGCCGATGGAGACGACGTATTTGACGTTGAGCAGCTTGTAGAGCCGCGGGTCGGCGGTGTCGGGCTTATGCTTGAAGTTGATCGCTGGCGTGTAGCCGACTTTGTACATCGGCGTCTGGTTGTAGGCTAGCGCGGCGCCGAAGAAGTGGTCGTTATAGGGACGCACATAGGCGATACGATAGAAGCCCTGCTTCAGCTCCTTTTCGCGGATACCCTTCGACCAGGAGAGAAACCGCTGATAGCTCTTCCAGTGAGCGACCTGCTTTCGCGTCTTGGGTCGGCCCAGCTCGCGGCCGTAGGTGCGACCGTAGTGCTCGAGCACGGGTCGGACGAACGGCGCGACGACCAGCAGCACGAGCGCCACCAGCACATACCGGGGCCAGGTGAAGCCGCTCGCTCGGCGCGTTGTCGTCGGTGACGCCGAGACCCGCTGAAAGAGCATAGAGATAGCGTAGCCCGCGAGCAACCAGACGCAGGGCTTGGCCAGGATCGAGAGCCGCTGAAACTGAATCTGGCCAAAGGAGGGCGAGATGGTCAGCAGGTCGAGGCCCTGGAAGGCGGTTGACGAGGCCAGAAAAAGGGTCACGGCGCCATAGGCCGCGAGGAAGGTCGCGCCGAAGGAGCGACGCCAGAGCGCCACCGCCGCGCCGAAGGCGCCGAGGATGATCACCGGCGGCATGGCGTTATCGAAGAGCTTGCCCTCCCAGAGGCCACTGCCCATCTCTGGCAAGGACTTCCAGAGCTCGCCGTACTTGGCCATCCAGCTGCCCTTGGCGACGAAGGGCAGCACCCAAAAGGCCGCCAAGGCGCCCCCGATGGCCAGCGCCGCGAGACAGCGCGCCACGATCTGCCCCGCCGGGCGCCCGTCGTCGTCGGAGAGCGCCCGCGCGACCAAGAAGATCGGCGCGCCAAGGCCGAAGTAGATCACCGCCACGGGGTGGGCCACCAGAGCCGCGCCGGTGGCCAGTCCAGCGAGCGCGAAGTCCCGCGGCCGAGCCCGCTTGATCACCCGATCGAGCAAGGCAAAGGAGAGGAACGTAAAACCGGTGGAGAGCACCTGAGGCCAGACGCCCCACCAGATCGTGTAGTTCCACCCCCCCTCTCGGTATTGTCCACGATCGAGCAAGAAGAAGAGCCCGCCCAGAAAGCCCGCGAAGCGACCGAGGTACACGCGCCCGAAGGCGTAGACCCCCAGCGCGGCGATGGCGTACATCGCCAGCACGGCGACGGCGTAGGTCGCCTCCCAGCCGAGCAAGCCGAAGGTCCCGAGATAGATCCCGCCGATCAGCCAGTCGCCCGCCGGAGGGTAGTCTTCGCCGGCGGGGTAGCCAGCGAACCACCAATCGCTCCACCCGGAGAGCTGCCCCTTGCCGAGCATCTGCGTGACGAAATGCCAGGCCCGGGAGAGATGGATCGTGTGGTCTTGCGACTGGACCATCTGGCCCAAGAACGTCGGCCAGAGCAGCGCACAGGTCACGATGACCAGACCGATCGCCGGGAGCGCACCGGGCAACCAGCGCACCTCACGCCCGCGAAAGACCCACGGCTGCTCGAGATCGCCGATTCCCCGGCAGAGCAGGGGTAGCAGCCCATAGAGCGCGATCAACACCAGCGCCATGCCGAGCAGCTGCGGTACGTAACGCGTCGAGAGCGCCAGCGGCACACCGAGGGCGGCCGGCGCGACGATCATCACACCCTGCAGCCAGAGCGGCCTCGGGTCGAGAGGGAGCGCCTCCGGGGCTGCCGGCTCTTCGCGCGGCGGCTCCGGGGCCTCGGGCTTGTCGCTCTTCGGCCGCTTGCCCGTGCTTTTCAAGAAAACCTCAACAATTCTAGGGGCTAGTTAGCAGACCCCCGCCAATCTTGTCAATTGATAGGCGGCTGGGCCACCGCGAACCTCACCACCGTTTGACGGCGGGCCCTTCAACCAGGATAACTGTGGACGATGTCTGTCCCCCGGAGCCGCCTGCTTGCTGATCGTACGCGCCGCGGCGGCCGCGTCATCGCGGCTGCGCTGCTCTGTGCGCTGGTGGGCTTCTTCGTGATGCAGGGGCTGAAGGTCGCCAGCGTCCCAGCTGCCAAGATCGCGGCCTGGAACGTCGTGATCGACGACGGCTTCTACTATCTACAGGTCTCGCGCAACATCGCCCGCGGCCACGGATCGACCTTCGATCGCGTCAACCCAACGAACGGCTATCAGCCGCTCTGGGCGGCGATGTTGGTGCCGATCTTCTGGGTTACCGACGACCCCGCAGCCGGCCTCGCCGCCACCTTGGTGCTCGCCACTGTGCTTGGGGCGATCGCGATCATCCTCTTCTACCTGTCGCTCTTGCGCCGCGCTGGGCTGGTCCCGGCGCTGCTCACGGCCGCCCTCTTCTGTCTGAACCCCTACTTCCTCGAGCTCTTACAAGGGGGCCTCGAGACGCCCGCGCTCTTTGTCTGCCTCGGGCTACTGCTCTACGCCTGGACCCACCGCAGCCACGCCCTGCTCGCCGGCCAGCGACGCACCTGCCTGCTCTTTGGTGCGCTGCTGGGTCTGACCGTGCTGTCGCGCGTCGACGTCGCCATCGCCCTGGCACCCCTCGCGCTGCTGATCCCTCTCTCCTCCGGCTCTCTGCGCCTGCGGCTGCGCCGCACCCTCTGGGTCGGCCTCGCCGGAGCAGCCTTGACCCTCCCCTACGCGGCCTGGAACCTGATCGCCCATGGCAGCCCGGTCCCCGTCAGCGGGCTGGTTAAGCGCTGGGTCGTCGCGACCTACCAGCCGACCAAGCAGCTCTTCATGCAGACCGAGCAATGGCGCGGCCTGGCGCGCACGATGGACCTGCTCTCCTTTCCCCACGAGCTGCACAATGGCCAGGCGCATGCCGCCATCGTGCCCGCGCTGACCTTCCCAGCGGCGCTGCTCGCGCTGCTGGCCCTTCGCCTGCTCTGGCGCCCACGCCACAGCCAGCCCACGCCAGGCCCCGGGCTCTTCGTCGCCGTGACCCTCGGCGTCAGCGCCCACGCCGCGTATATGTACTTCGGCTACCGCTCCTGCTCCCATTGGAACTACCATTACTTCTTCCCGCTGGCCCTGCTCTACACCGTGCTCCTGGCGCTGGTCATCCCGGCGCTCTGCGCCGATCTCGGCCGCCTCCTCGACGCCAGACTCGGGCGCTTCGCGTTTCTCCAGCGCGGCTGGAGCGCGCTGGCCCTGGTCATGGTCTTGCCCCCTATCGCCTACACCGCAAAGAAGGGCTACGAGGCCGCCGAAAGACACCAGCGCGAGATCCGTCGCCCCGCGGCAGCGAGCTTCCGTAAGAGTCGCTACGACGCCGCGCGCTACATTCGCCGAGTGTTTCCGAAGGGGACCGTCTTCGGCGCCTGGTGGGCGGGCAACCTGGGATACTTCTCGAACCGAAAGGTGGTCAACCTCGACGGCGTGATCAACAGCCGCGAGTATCTAGAGCGCTACCTCAAGACCGACACCGTAGAGCGCTATATCCTCTACGGGCCGATCGAGTACCTGGTCGACTTCTTCTGGCGCTCGCCGCTCCACAAGAGGTTCCGCCCAGCCTATCGCGCCTTCTGGTGGGAACACGACAAAGAGCATATCGTCAAGCGACTCAATGGGGAGCTGAAGCTGGTGCACATCATACGCTTCCGCGGCGGCAGCGGGATGTACGTGATGAAGGTGCTCAAGCCCAAGGGCCGGTGATCCGCAAGCGCGATGATAACCCGTTGACCGAGCAGGCTGTTGACCGAGCAGGCTGTTGACTGAGCAGCCGGTTGATCGAGCAGCCCGTCATGACGCTTGCCCTTGCTCTTCGTCGCTCAAGCTCACCCTGACGATCAACCCATAGCAGTCTCTTGAGTGAGCAAGAGCTGGCTGCGATCCGCGTCGATCTGGACGGAGAACGCCCGCTCGATCAGGTCGGTGTCCCCTGAGGCTCCCACGCGAACCCGCAGGCTGGCGCGACCCACGTCGCCTGCCGTGGGCAGGAGGCTGACCTGCAGCTCGCCACGCAGATCGGTCTTGTCGTCGACCAGCTCGCGCTCTTTGCCGTCCGCTCGGATCAAGGTGACGCGCATTGGCACGTCGGGCAGCGCCGTCCCTGCGCTGGGCAGGCTGAGCCGGCGCACGACGCCCTCGACCACGAAGCGATCGTTGCCGATCACAGCCACACCGCTGGGCGGCTGAGAGCGAGCGAAGTGGCTCAGACGGTTCAGCCTGCTCAGACTGAGAGGCCGAGGCGACGCCGGGCCTCGTAGAGGTGCGGGCCGACGACGAAGCGCAGAAGCTCCGCCTGCTGCTTATTGCTCGCCTTTTCGCCACGGAGCACGCGCAGCGCGGTCTTGACGTCGCCACAGAGCAGAAGCCCTACGCGCTCGGCGCTGCGCTCGCTGGCGCGATGCCACTTGGCGATCGACAGCGGCCCCGCGGAGCCGTGAGCCCGGGCCAGCTCCTCGAAGCTGCGGCGCACCCGGCGAGGCACCGCCCGGTTGATCCGCCGCACCAGGTCGTCGAGCTCGGGGCCATGGCCGAGATAGGCGCCGAAGCCGCGGTCGAAGAGCTCCACGACGGCGGCGAGGATCAGCTCGACCTTCCGCCCAGGAAGCGCCGCGACATAGAGCGAGCGCGTCAGCACGTGGACGAGCGCGCGCGTGACCACGAAGCGGAACTCGGGCTCCGACGCCCGCGACGCCAGACGCTCGGCGACGACGAGGCGCGGCGTCGCGCCGGGGAGCGCCGTGGCGCCCGGCCCCCGCTGTTGGCCGAGACAGACCTCGACCTTGTCTACGCCGAGGATGCCAGCGAGGAGCATGCAGCGCGAGGTCAGCGCGTCCTCTGGATCGAGGGGGATGATGTCGCCGCCGTGGGCGTCGTCGAGCTGCTCGGGCACGATCTGTGGCAGGTAGTCAGCCACGGCGACCAGCAGCTCGCGCGCCGCCTGGGGCTCGTCCGGGTGCGCGAGCAGGTGCCAATGGCCCTCGCGACCCAGCGGCGTGGTCGTCGCCGATGTCAGGCCAGCCTCGACCGTGAGGCGCGCCTGCGCGGCGATCTTCTGCTCCGAGCTGTCGGCCGCCTCCTCCGCGACGGCGCAGATCGCCTGCGCCGCGCCCGCCGCCCGGTCGAGGTCGCCGCGCCGATCGTGCACGCGATAGAGCCCGCGGAAGGCGTCTTGGTTGAACGGATCCTGATCGAGCACGCGCAGGTACTCGGCGGAGGCCTCGGCGAGGTTGTCGCCCCAGAGGTGAAGCCCCGCCAGCTCGAGGCGCGCCTCGAGGGACCGCGGCGAGCCCGACAGCGCCTTGCGGATGTCGGCCTCCGCCTCGGCGGGGCGCAACAGGCGCCCGGCGAGCACCCGAGAGCGCGCGAGGCGCACGGCCACCGCTCCGGGTGATCCCTCTGGCGGCAGCTCATCGAGAACCTGACCCCAGAGCTCGACCAACCCATCGAAGTCGCCACGACGCTCGAAATACTCGCTGACCCGGTCGATGCCAGCGCCGGTCTCAAGACAGATCGTGGTGGCCCGACGAAGCTGGGCCCGGGCCTGATCGGCGTCGCCGAGGGTGCGCGAGTAGATCTCGGCTAGATCGACCAGCCCGTCGATGCGCTCCTCTGGTGGGCCGCTGCGCGAGAGCTCCTCGAGGGTCTCGACCGTGCGGTCCCAATCGCCCCAGCGCCGATAGATCGCCATGCAGCGGGCCAAGGCCTCGCGCTCGCCTGGGTAGGCGGCCAGCAGCTCGCGCAGCACGACGAGGGCCTGCTCCTCCTCGCCGAGCCGCTGCTCGAGGATCTCGGCTCGCTGAAGCAGGGCGCTGCGCCGCCGCTCCGCGTCACTGGCCGCGACGTCGGCTAGCCGCTCAAGGTGCTCTTCGGCCTCGCGCCAGCGCTGCTGCTCGATGGAGAGCTCGGCGATCAGCTCTCGCGCTCTGAGGTTCTGCGGATCGACGCTGAGCAGGTCGGCGAGCACGGTGATCGCGGCGCGCCCGTCGTGGAGGTTGTCCCGGTGGATCTTGGCTAGCTGCAGCTGCAGCGGCGCGCGAGCCGCGCCCTCGACGGCGGCCATCCGCTTGTCGTAGAGCGAGACCAGCTCGCGCCACTCGCCACGGCCGGCGAGGATCTCCACCAGTCGTCCAAAGCAGGCACCGTTTTGCGGGTCCTCATCGAAGACCCGCGCGAAGGCCCCTCGCGCTGCGTCGACCTCGTCGAAGCGATCGAGGAGGATGTTGCCCGCTCGCGCCAGGGCGCTGTGACGCGCCTCCTGACGACGCACGAGCTCCCCCTCTCGCAGAAGCAGCTGCGCTGCCTCGCGCCACTCTTCGAGGTCTTCGTCGAGCCGCCGCAGGAGCCGAATCGAGGGCAGGTAGGTCGGCGCGCCGCGCAGCCCCTGGCGCAGGATCTCAGCGGCCTCCCGCAGCTTGCCGGCCGCGAGCAACACCGTGGCGCCGCGCTGGCAGAGCGCCGCCGTGACGCTTGCGCTCTTCGACTCGCGGATCTGGCGGATCGCGAGGCTGAACAGGGCCTGCTCGTTGCGCTTGCGGTAGGCGTGGTCATCGAGCGCCGCGAGGGCGTGAGCGTCATGGGAATCGCCGTCGAGCACACGCTGGTAGATCGGCTCCGGATCCCAACGGTCGGATTGATGAAGCTCGACGATGGAGGCCCACTCCTTGAGCGCCGAGACCGCTGCGTCGCGATCATCGGAGGTCGCGGCGATGCGCCCGAGGAGAGACGCGAGCCGATCCCATTTGCCCGTGCGCCGCGTCAATGAGGCCAGCGCGTGGAGCGCGTCGGGTTGGTCCTCGATCGCCTTGAGCGCCGACTCGTAGGCTGCCGCGGCACCGACCGTGTCGTCGCCGGCGCCGTCGAAGAGCGTCGCCAGGCGCAAATAGGCCCGCACCCGCAGCACCGGGTTGGTGGCCATCTCCGCTTCGCGCAGGTAGTGCGACTCGAGCGCCGCCTGGTCGCCGGCGACGAGATGCAGCCGCTCGAGGCCCTGCCGCGCTGGACCGCAGCTTGGATCGAGCTCGAGGGCACGATAAAAGAGCTCCTCGGCCCGCTGCGGCGCAGCGAGCTCGGCCTCCTCGATCTCCGCCGCCCGACAGAGCGCCGCCGCCGCCCGCGTCGTGCCGCGCATCATCTCCGCCTGCCGCGTCAGGAGCTGCACCAGCGGCCGCCAGCGCGCCTGACGCTTGAGCAGATCTTCGAGAGCCAGCTGCGCGGGGGTGAACTCGGCGTCGGCCTCCAAGGCGGCCTCGTAGGCCTGCTCGGCCCGCGCGATCTCGCCGAGCTTGTCCTCGCAGAGCCGCCCGATGGCCAGCTCCACCGGCGCTCGCTCGGCCTCCACGAGCTCGGGGAGCTCTCCTTGCAGCGTATCGACGAGGTCGTCCCACCGTCCGAGGCGCTCGAAGATTCCTTTGAGGCGCTCGCGCGTCGGACGGTCGCCGGGGCTCTCGTCGAGGATCCGCTGGTAGATCTCGATCGCCGCCTCGGTCTTGCGCAGCGGACCATCGAGCAGATCGCCGACCCGGCGGAGCAACTCCGTCCGCTCCCGCGCGTCCTCAGTGACCTCGGCCCAGGTCGCCAAGGTGCGTCGCAGCTCCTCGGCGCGCCCCGAGGTCTCGTAGAGCCGCGCGAGGTGCATCAGCGCCTCGCGGTCGTCAGCCATCAAGGCCTGCAGCTTGCGCAGGGTCTCGATCGCGCGCTCCCGTGCGTCGAGGCGGCGCTCGTAGATCTCGGCCACCGCTCGCAGCAACGTCACCGCGAGCGGGGTGTCGTCGGTGAGATCCGCCTTGCGCTCATAGAGCTCGGCCAGCGGCTCCCACTGCTTGGCGTCGCGGTAGATCCGATCAAGGGCGTTGAAGGCCTCGGGCAAGCCAGGCTGCAGCCGCCAGGCGCGGTCGTAGAGATCGACGGCGCGGCGCAGGTCTCGCAGCCGACGCTCAGCCAAGATCGCCGCGCGCAGGTAACCGTCGGCGCGCCGCGCCTCATCGCGGAAACGCTCGGCGCGCAGCAGCTCGAGCTCGAAGAGATCGTCCCAGCGCTCGAGGCGCCGGTAGAGCAGCGCCAGAGCGCGCAGCGAGGCCTCATGGTCTGGCTTCTCCGAGAGCGCCTCGCGATAGGCCTCGGCGGCCTGCTCGGGACGCGAGAGCCAATCCTGGTTGAGACGCCCCAGGCGATGGTGCAGCTCCGCGCGCTGCGTCGGATCGCGCACCAGCCGCAGCTGACGCTCGAGCACGGCGCAGTGCTCGTCGTACCGCCCCGTGCGCTGGTAGACCTCGGCGAGGGTCGCTAGCGGCAGCGGGTCGCCGGGGCGCAACGCCGCCGCGGTCTCCAGCAGCGACGCGGAGCGCCCGTCATCGCGCAGGTAGAGCTCGGCGATGCGCGCAGCCCGGTACATATCCGAGAACATCGCGTCGGGCTCGTGCTCGCGGCCAGCCTCCTGCGTCAGCAGCTGCTCGAGCTGCTGCCAGCGCTGATGTCGCAGGTAGAGGCGCCGTAGCGCCAGCGCCGCCTTCTGGTTGTTCGAGTCGAGCTCCAGGGCGTGAGCGTAGAGCTCCTCGGCCTCCTGCTCGCGCCCGAGGCGCACCTCGGCCAGCTCGGCGAGCTCGACGGTGAGTCGTGCGCGCTCGCCGTCATCGGTGGAGATGTTGCAGAGCCGCCCGAGCACGCCAAAGAGCGGCTCCCAGTCGCTCTGTCGGCTGTAGATCTGACGCAGCAGCTCAAGGGCACGGCGCGACTTGGGATCGAGGCTCAGCGCCTGCTCGAGCGCCTCCACGGCGGCGTCGCCGTCGTCGAGGCGCTGCCACCAGAGCGCGCCGATCTGCGTCGCCAGGGCCGCGCGCTCGTCCTCGCCGGCGGTGGCCTTCTGCTCGGCGTCAAGGACCTCGATCACCTCGCGCCAGCGGCCCTCCTTGCGGTAAGAGCGCCCTAGCGCCCGGAGCGCGGGGATGAACGTGGTGTCGGTGCCAGCGGCGAGCTCGTAGCGCTCCTTGGCCCGCGCCGGATCGCCAGACACGAGCTCTTCCAGGTGACCGAGCTCGTAAAGCAGCTCGGCGCGGCGACGCTCCTCCCCCTCCTCTGGTGTTTGGTCGAGCTCCTGCGAGAGGAAGCCGTGGAGCATCGTGAAGGTCGTGTCGACCTCCGCCGAGAGCGACAGTGGCCCGTCGGGCGCCGCCTCGCTGGGCGCGTGGGACGCAGCAGGTTGCGCCGCGCCAGGCGCGGGGGTGTTGGGGTTGGTACCAGGTGAGAGGACCAGCGTGTCGTCCTCGTCACGCTGAGGCGTCGGCGCGAGCTCGACCTCGCGGCTGCGCGAGACCTCACCACTCGCCGAGCTCCCCCCCGCCATCACCTCGGCTCCGCGTCGCTGCGTCCGGGCGACGCCGGGCGGCGGCGGCGGCGGGCCGCCCCTCTTTTTTGGCCTGGAGCGCGGCGCTGCTCGCGTGGAGCTTCGAGGTCCGGTGTCGGAGCCCGGCTCTGCCTCGTCGATGGCGACGAAGGCGTCTGGCGGCACCGGGGGCGCCGAAGCCGTAGAACGACGACGACCGCCCCCTGGAGGGGGCGGCGGCGGTGGACCCGAACGTTTTCGCGCGTCGCTCAATACAGAGCCGCTAGAAGCTGAAAGCCAGGCCGATGTTGAGATCGGCGTGGGCGGCGAAGTTCGGGACCATGATCAACCCGCCGATCTCGGTGACGAAGCCCACGTTCTTGTGGAAGGCGATGTGCAGCCCGCCACCGAAGCCGAAGGCCACCAAGCCAGCGACGCGCGAGTCGACGATGTCGTTGTCGGTGGTGTTGTTCGTATCGTAATCGCCTAACGGAATGCGGTGACGCAGCTGCCCGCCGCCAGCGCCGAAGTGCAGGTAGAAGCGCACCAGGCCGTCGCCGAAGAAGCGCTTGGCCCGCACCAGGCCGAGCACGCTGATCTTCTCTGAGGTGTTGTTGCCGCGCACAGCGTTCAAGAGCTGGATCCGCACCAAAGCGCTGAGATGCCAGTTCTGAGAGAAGTGATAGGCGAGGTCGACGCCAACATGCGCCGGCGAGAGCGCTGCGCCGGGGGCGATATCCACCGGCAAGGCGCCGTTGGCTCGGGGGTGGCTGTTCTCGCTCTCGCCGCCGAAGACGATGCCGAAGCCCGCGCCAGCGAGGATCGCGAAGGAGAAGCTCGTCTCGTCATCATTGGCTGGCTTCTTCTTGGGCGGCTTTGGTCCGCCGCCATCGGGGGACTTCACCGCGGGGGTGATCGAGATGATGTTCGGGCTCGCGGCCTCGCCGCTGCCAGCGAGGCGCCCCCCGGAGTCGTCCTTGGCCTCGATGTAGTAATAGATGGAGCGCCCGGCGACGTCGGAGGCCGGGATGGTCGTGCGATAGACGCCCCCCGGGTAGGCTGTCATCTTCATCACCACGAAGCGCGCCGTGCCGCTCTTGCGATAATAAAGCGTGACGCTGCTGGCTCCGAGGCTCGGCCGGGTCTGGACGCGGATAATCACGCTCTGCCCAGAGGTGGCCTCGTCGACGACCTTATGGCGAAAAGCGCTCGGCTCAGGCACCTCGGGCCCGAGGCTGTCCTTGGCGCTCTTGTACATCTCCTCGAGCGCCGGCGTCGCGCGGGCGGCCGAGAGCGTGAGCTTACGGTTGAGCTTCAACGCCGCGGTGAACTCCTTGATCGCCGCGATGCGGTTGTTGAAGCCAGCGCCATAGACCACGCCGAGGTTGAGGTGGGTCTGCGCGCGGAGCGTCTTGTCCTTCAGCTTGGCGGTCTGCGCCAGCTTCAACGCCTCGAGCAGCTCCTTCTTCGCCTCATCGAACTCGAGGCTGTCGTAGTTGTCCATAGCGGACGTGTTGAGCAGCTTGATTCGCTTGGTCGCCTCCGTCGCCAGCTGCGCGGAGGCGACGCGACTCATCGCCAACGCCGCGAGGATGGCGAGCATGCTCGCCCCCGAGATCCAGCTACGATGCCGCAGTATCAACCTATCAACCCTGCTTTCACGGAGAGGTGAAGTAAGCCTCGTCGCTCACTGCTTGGTGATCACGAACTCGACGCGGCGGTTCATCGCCCGACCCTCGCGGGTGCGGTTGCTAGCCACGGGACGATCCTCGCCGTAGCCAAAGGCCGTCAGTCGGCTCGCGTCCACGCCCTTGCGGATCAGGTAGCGACGCACAGACTTGGCGCGTCCGTCGGAGAGCCGCTTGTTGTAGCGCGCGCTTCCTCGGCTGTCGGTGTGGCCCTCGACCCGCACATAGAGCTTGGGCAGATCCTTGAGCACCTTGGCGACCTCGTCGAGGAGGCGAAAGGAGCGTGGCAGGATCTTCGTGCGGGCGGTGGCGAAGAAGACCTTCTGCTTGAGCTCGATCTTCTTCTTCGTGACGACCACCAGCTTGTACTTATCTGGGCAACCGTCGTCATCTTTGTCGCCGTCGTAGTCCTCGGGCTTGTTTGGACACTTATCCTTGATATCGGGGATCTTGTCCTTGTCGTTGTCGTCGTCCGGGCAGCCGTCGGCGTCCTGGAAGCCATCGTGGTCTTCTGGCTTGTTCGGGCATTTGTCGAGCGTGTCCGGGATGCCGTCGCCGTCGTTATCCGGATCCGGGCAGCCGTCCTTGTCCTCGAAGCCATCCTTGTCCTCGGGGTGATTCGGACATTTGTCGTCCTGATCGCGGAGCCCGTCTTTGTCGTTATCCGGATCGGGGCAGCAGTCGCCGTCCTCGAAGCCATCGACGTCTTCAGGCTGATCAGGGCATTTGTCGACGGGATCGAGGCAACCGTCGCCGTCGCGATCTTTCGGCTTGGGCTTCGGCGCGATCACGACCTTCGGCGCGCAGCGCTCTGGTGGCGACTTGCGAAACGCCAGCTTGGCGTTCTTTTCGGCCAGCTCGATGTGGTCGTTGGCTGGGACGATGTTGCCCAAACCGAGCTCGTCTTTGGTGCGCTGGAGATAGGCCTC
Source organism: Pseudomonadota bacterium (assembly GCA_002747355.1). Taxonomy (GTDB): domain Bacteria; phylum Myxococcota_A; class Polyangia. The sequence goes on from PDPC01000046.1 coordinate 18,120, forward strand.
CGCGAGCGCGAGCTCCTTTGGTGCGCAGCGGTAGGCGCCGTTGGCTCGAGCGGCCTTGATCACCTTGGCCACCGCGTCAGTGCGTCCACGCGTCTTCTGTCCCCAACAGCTCACCATGAAGAGGCCGACCAGCCCGAGCAGGAGCGTCTTCGTGAGACGCCGGGGCGCTATGGGCAGCTTTCGGTAGACTTTCATCGCCGGCATCCCCTACTTGGCCTTCTTGCCACTCGGTACGACCTTGACGGCCGGAGGAGGCTGCTCGTCGTCTTTGCCGTCGGGCGCGAGCTTGGTCTGGACCGGTTTGGCTGGCGCTTCCGCCGCGGTCGCGGGCTTCGCGCTCGGCCCAGCGCGGCGACGCTCGTCAGAGAGCTCCCGCGCCTTCCTGGCCATCGCCACGGCCCGATCGCCGTAGTCCGCGGCGTTCTGGAAGTCGGCGTAGCCCGCCTTCTCGCGAGCCATCCGCAGGTAGGTCACGGCTGACCAATACTCATACGGCGCGTAGGACTTGGCCTCGGCCGTCTTGGCTTCCGAGACGAGCCTCCGCGCCTTGAAGGTCACTGTGGAGATGTACTGGATCGGCCCGCAAGCCGGTAGAGCCACGAGCGTGAGCAATAACCAGGTGATCCACCTTCGCATGGGCGACGACGCTAGCAGGAAAAATCGCTAAAGGTCAACGATCACCAAGGGTCTCGCCTCGACCCAGCGATCCGCCTTCATGGGCTCCAGGTGTTAAGGGGTGGCGCGAAGCGAGCCCTCGCCGCCCTCGCGCATCCGAGCGGGCCCCAGCGTCCGGAGAGGTCAACGATCCCCAAGACCGAGGGTGGTCCCTGAAACACTTCGAGATATTCAAAGCTTGCCCCGGGTGGGGCAGTTGGTATACACGTACCGAATGCGCAGCGCAGGCTACGCTGGTCGACGTGTGTCGCCCTTGAACACTCGCGGCCCCCCATACCAGGTGGAGGTTCCATTGAAACAGTTGATCGCCTACCTGCTCGAACACATCATCCTGGACTTCGATGGTGATCTCACGCTCGACAAGGTGCGCGAGTTTTTGAAGAGCGACGACAGCCGCGAATCGAAGCTGTTGCTGGCCCGATTGGTCCGCGACGGCGGCGTCGATGACATGATGATCGTGCTGGCAGACTGTCTGGTGGAGTTCGTCCCCAAGGGCGTCACCCCAGACGTCGTAGCTGACCAGCTCATGACCTACGTGGAGTCCTGAGCTGACCCGGGCTCATCCTCTCTTCTTCGCCGCCCTGGCGCTCGCCGCCAGCACCGCAGCTTGCACCTACCAAGGCGAAGGTGCCCCGCTACCTCAAACCCATCCAACCCTCCTGATCACCCGCCAGAGCCCTAGCCCTGGTGAGCAAGACGTCCCTCGAAACACCACCATCGACATCACCTTCTCAGCACCGCTGGCGGCTGAGACGATCGGAGAGCAAGACCTCCGGCTCTTCTCCGGGGTGGTCGAGACGCTGGGTAAGGTCAGGGTGGACCTACTCGAGCGCCGGCTCCGGCTGACACCAAACAGCGCGCTGATTCCAGAGCTTCGCTACCGCGTTCATCTGCGCGGCTCGCTCCATGCGCTAGACGGTCGCCGCACGGCCGAGCGAGCGCAGATCTTTGATTTCATCGCTGGCGATAGCCTGCGCAGCCCAACGCCAGCGCGACCGACGATCAGCGACGAGGAGGTGCTGCAGCTCTTTGCCCCGCGCTGCGCCAGCTGTCACCGTAGCGCGACGAGCGCGGCAGGGGTCGATCTCTCCAGCGCCCCACGGATGCGAGCGACCTTGCTCGGACAGCCCAGCCCCATCGAGGGTGTGCCCCTCGTGCGCACCGGCGATCACGCGCGGAGCTACCTGATGCGCAAGCTCCTCGGCCAAGCCGGGTTCATCGGCGAACCGATGCCCCCGACGGCAGCGCTCCTGTCACCTAACGAGCTGCGCCTCGTCGCCGATTGGATCGACGGACTGGCGCGCTGACCTCCACCTTTCCCATGTGAAGATTTCAACAATCCAGCGTTGCAAGGCTTGAGCTTCGTCGCCGCCTAACTAAACTGCTGAACTGGATCGACCAATCCGGTACAGAAGGATAACCTCTCAACTAGGCGTTTCGCACTCATGACCAAAACGGAACCTCAACAGACGACCAAGCGCAGCCGAGGGAGCGACCCCAAAGAGACCGTGATCCGGGCCGCGATGCCGCTCTTCGCGCGCTTTGGCTTCAGAAAGACGTCCGTCGACGAGCTGGCGCGAGCCGCGCGGGTCAGCAAGGCGACCATCTACGCTCACTTCGATAGCAAAGAAGAGATCTTCGCCGAGGTCGTGCGGTCCGAGGGCACGCAGGCCTTCGCGATCATGGACACCGCGGTGGCCGAGGCCAGCGGTTTCGACGGCAAGCTCAAGGCGTTTTTCGAGAGCTTTCTCGACGCGATCACCGCCTCTGAGCTCTTGCAGCAGGCCAGCTCGGAGGTGGTGGCCGAGCTGCTGCCGCTGGCCCAGGAGGTCGACAGCGAGCTCGAGGACGAAGGCTTCGCCCGGCTGCGCGAGCTTGTAATCGAGGGGGTCGAGGCGGGGGAGATCGAGGTCGTCGACGACATCGACACCACCGCACGAGCCCTCCAGCTGGCTGCCCTCAGCCTCCACCTAGCCTGCTTGGACCGGGACAAGACTCGGGTCCGCCGCGATCTCCCCACTCTGCTCGATCTCCTGCTCCGCGGATTGAGGGCCTCCCCGGGCCCGCGAGGAAACTGATGATACGACATATCCCTCTTCCCCTGATTGCGCTCCTCGCCGTTGCGGGATCAATCGCCTGGCCGAAAGAGAGCGCTGCCCGCTCTCTGACGATGAAGCAAGCGATGCAGCTGGCGCTCAGCCACTCCAAGACGATCCAAAAGGCTCGACAGCAGGTCGTCGAGCTCGAGGCGCGGCGCAAATCGTCTCGCGGCGCGTTTCTGCCGCAGCTGAAGGTCGACGCCAACGTCATGATCTGGGACAGCGCGCTGGCCTTCGACCCGGGAGCGTTCGGCTCGCTGTTGCCCCCGGGGATGGACCTCGGCAACATTCGCGATCAGATCACCGGCCAAATCCAGGTCTCCCTCGCCCAGCCGCTGACGCCGCTGTGGCAGATCGCCGAGGGCTACGCAGCGGTCAAGCACGGGCAACGGGCCGCCGCCAAGGCCGTCGAGAAGGATCGCATCGCGATCGCGGCCGACGCCCGCAAGGCCTACATCCAGCTCAAGCAGGCGGAGGCCGGCGTGAACATCGCCAAGGCGGCGGTGGCCCAGGTCGCGGCCCAGCTCGAGACGGTCAAGGCGCTGAAGAAGGCCGGGCTGGTCGGACGAAACGACGTGCTGAAGGTGGAGGTCGGCCTCGCCCGCGCCAAGGGCGGGCTGGTCCAAGCGAGCGCCGGTTATGAGCTAGCGCACGCGGCGCTGGCGATCACCCTCGGCGTAGCCGCCGACGTGACGCTGGCGGCCAGCGACACCTTCGGCGAGCCCCCGGCCACCACGACGCGCTTCGGCAGCTACCTCGCCCGCGCGATCAAGCAGCGCCCGCTGCTGGCGGCGATCAAGGCCCAGCAGGAGAGCGCGCGAGCCGAGGCCCGCGCCGCCAGAGCGGCGCTGATACCGACCGTCGCTGCCGTCGCGACCTATCAGCACACCCAGGGCCAGGGCTTCGCCTTCCCCAAGAACGCCTTCTTCGCTGGTGGGGTCCTGAGCTGGAGCTTCGACTGGGGGCGGGACTACTACAAGATCGACGCCGCCAAGGCCAAGGTGCGCCGCGCTGAGCTCGATGAAAAGCGGCTGCGCGACGGCATCTTCTTGCAGGTCAAGCAGGCCTTCCTCGCGCTGCGCACGGCGCGGCAGCAGCTGACCATCGCCCGCGCCGCGGTGAAGCAGGCCGAAGAGGCTTACCGGCTGGAGAAGAGCAAATACGAAAAGGGCGCGGCGACCACCACCGACATGCTCAGCGCTCAGCTGTCTTTGAACCGGGCACGCCTGATCGAAAACAACGCGCTCCACGGCTGGCATATCGCGCGCTCGGAGCTCGATCGCGCCACCGGCGCCCCGATCGCCAAACCAAACAACGAGGGCAAATCATGATGTCCACCACGACCATCACGCGCCTCGCCGCGCTCTCTGCGTCGCTGACGCTGCTCGTCGCTGGCTGCAAAGAAGACAATCGGAAGAAACATCAGCTGCCATCGAAGCCGATCATATCGAAGGCCTCGACCAAACCCGCGACAAAGCCAAGCGCACAGACGCCGTCGCCGGTGAAGCCCAAGACTACAGAGGCCACCGCGGATAAGGCCCTGAAAGGCCTCTCGCGGGTAACGGGCGCCGGGCTGCTCAACGGCACCACCATCGCCGCCCGCACCACGCAGCTCACCCCTCAGACCAGCGCCGTGGTGACGAAGGTGCTCTTCAAACAGGGCGACGTGGTCGAAAAGGGGCAGCTCTTGGTACAGCTCGACCGCACCGACTACCTGCTGGGTCTGCGTCAGGCTCAGGCGATGCGCGACGTGGCGCTCGCCGGCCTCGACGCGGTGAGGATCGAGTGGAAGCGCCTCCGGGGGCTGGTCAAGGCCAAGGCGATCCCCTCGGGGCAGTTCGACAAGGTCAACTCGCAGCTGAAGGTCTCCCAGGCGCAGCTAGCCCAGGCCAAGGTCGCGATCGCCGGCGCCCGGCGCGCCCTCTCGAAGACCGCGATCCGCGCCCCCTTCCGCGCGGTGGTCACCAAGAAGATGACCGAGGTCGGCGCCTACGCGGCGATGATGCCGCCGATGCCGGTGGTGATGCTCGAGGAGATCGACCCGATCGAGATCGTGCTCCAGGTGCCCGAGGCGCAGGTCTCACAGGTCGAAAAGGGCACGCCGGTGGAGCTGACCCTCTCGGCGATCGGCAAGACGTTGCGAGCCCGCGTCGACCGCGTCGTCCCCTCCCTCGACCAGCGGACGCGGGCGTTCTCGGCCTTCATCAGGCTGGCAAACCCCGGCCATCGGCTGCGCCCCGGGATGTTCGTCGAAGCTCGGCTGCTGACCGGCGCGGCGAAGACCAGCGCCACCAAGCAACCAAAACGTAAGGGCAAGGGCAAGTAGATGAAACTCGCAGACGTCTCCATCCGCCGGCCCGTGCTGGCGACGATGATGGTCGGCTCGCTGCTGGTGTTTGGCCTCTTCGCCTACCCGCGCATCGGCGTCGACCTCTTCCCCAACGTCGAGTTTCCGGTGGTGACGATCACCGCGATCTACCCTGGCGCCAACCCCGAGACGATCGAGACCAAGGTCATCGACAAGCTCGAGGAGGCGGTCAACACGATCACTGGGATCAAGGTCCTGCGCAGCACCTCGATGGAGAACGTCGGCACCGTCGTGATCCAATTCGAGCTGGAGCGTGACGCCGACAAGGCGGTGCAGGACGTCCGAGACAAGGTCTCGGCGGCGCTACGCGATCTCCCCAAGGACCTCGACCCGCCGGTGATCCAGAAGTTCGACGTCGGCGCGGCGCCGATCATGACCCTGGTGCTCTCCGGTGATCTCTCGACCCGCGAGCTGACCCGCATCGCCAAGGACGTGGTCAAGCAGAAGCTGCAGACGCTCAGCGGCGTGGGCAGCTTGGACATCGTCGGCGGCCGCGAGCGCGCGTTTCACGTCTGGCTCGATCCGCGCAAGCTCGAGGCCCGCGGCCTGACGGTCTTCGAGGTGATGCAGGCCCTCGGCGCGCAGAACATCGAGCTACCTGGCGGGCGGCTGAACATCGGCAACCGCGAGTTCATCCTCAAGACCCGCGGCGAGGTCCACAGCGCCGCCGAGCTGGGGGCGATCATCATCACCGCCCAGGGGGGAAACCCGATCCGCATCCGTGACATCGGTCGCGTTGAAGACGGTCAACAGGAGGCCCGCTCCTTCTCCTCGCTCTCTGGCGTCAGGGCCGTCTCCTTGGTGGTCCGCAAGCAGTCGGGCTCCAACACCGTGGCGATGGCCCATAAGGTGCGCGAAGAGGTCGAGAAGCTGCGCCCACGGCTCCCCAAGGGCGTCCAGCTGAGGATCCCCCTCGATCACTCGACCTTCATCGAGCATTCGATCAACGACGTGCAGTTCGACCTGCTCCTCGGCGGCGTGCTGGCCGTGGTGATCATCCTCTTTTTTCTCCACGACTGGCGCGCCACCTTCATCAGCGCGTTGGCGCTGCCCACCAGCGTCATCGCGACCTTCGCCTTCATCGACCTGATGGGCTTCACCTTCAACAACATGACGATGCTCGCCCTCTCGTTGTCGATCGGGATCCTGGTCGACGACGCGATCGTGGTGATCGAGGCGATCCACCGCCACGTCGCCAAAGGCGCGCCTGCGATGGAGGCCGCCTCGAAGGCCTGCAAAGAGATCGGCCTCGCTGTGATGGCGACGACGGCGTCGATCGTCGCCGTCTTCGTGCCGGTAGCGTTCATGCAAGGCATCATCGGCCGCTTCTTTCTGCAGTTCGGGCTCACCGTCGCCTTCGCCGTCAGCGTCTCCCTCTTCGTCGCCTTTACCCTCACGCCGATGCTCGCCGCGCGGATGCTCCAGCATGAAGAGAAGCAGAGAAAGAACGTCCTCGCCCGCGGCATCGATCACCTGCTCGATCTCGTCGACCGCATCTACCGCAGGATCCTCGGCTGGGCGCTGCGTCATCGCGCGATCACGTTGCTCTTCGGCGTCGCCAGCCTGGTGGGAAGCAGCCAGCTGATGAAGGTGATCTCCACGGAGTTCATCCCTGAGCAGGATCGGGGGGAGTTCGTGGTGAAGATCGAGATGCCCACCGGTACGGACCTCGAGACCACGCGAGACTATGTGCAACGGGTGACGCCAGCGCTGCGCTCGATCCCCGGCGTCGAGCTGACCTTCACCAAGATCGGTGCGGGCGTGGCCAGCGAGGTGAACAAGGCCGAAGTGCAGGTCACGCTCTGCAACAGCAGAGAGCGCCGCTACAGCCAGCAGCAGGCGATGGACTACGCCCGCGAGCTGCTGAAGCGCTTCCCTGGTCCCTCGAGCCTGTCGGTAGAGAAGGTCGACACCATCGCTGGAAGCGGCGGCTTTAGGCAGCAGGCGATCCAGTTCAACATCCGGGGCAACGACTACGAAGAGCTCAACCGCGCCGCGGCCAAGGTGCTCGCCGAGATGAAGCGCCGGGGCGGCTACGTCGACCTCGACTCGAGCTACCGCGGCGGCAAACCGGAGCTGCGGGTCGACATCGACCGAGACCGCGCCGCCGACCTCGGCGTGCCGGTGCAGATCATCGCCGCCACGCTGCGTGCCTTCATCGCCGGCGACAAGGTGACCGAGATCGCCACCGCCGGCGATCGCTACGATGTCCGCGTCCGCCTCCCCGAGGCGGCCCGACGCAGGCCTGAGAGCATCACCTCGCTGCGCGTCCGCACGGCGAGCAAGATGCTCGTGCCCCTCTCACAGATCGTCAAGGTCGCCCGCGGCAGCGGCCCCTCGTCCATCGAGCGGCAGGACCGGCAGCGCCAGGTCACGGTGCTGGCCAACCTGAAGGGCAAGGTGCTCGGCGACGCGGTCAAAGAGGTCGACAAGATCGCAGCGAAGGTCGTCCCCGAGCAGCTGAGCAAAGACTGGGCTGGTATGGCCGATATCATGAGAGAGTCCTTCGGCCATATGGTCGTCGCGCTGATCCTCGCGATCATCATCATCTACATGATCCTCGCGGCGCAGTTCGAGAGCTTCATTCATCCCTTCACGATCATGCTCTCGCTGCCGCTGTCGACAGTCGGCGCCTTGGGGGCGCTGGCCATCTCGGGGATGACCCTGAGCATCTTCTCGATGATCGGCGTGATCATGTTGATGGGCCTCGTGACGAAAAACGCGATCCTCTTGGTCGACTACGCCAACCAGCTGCGGCACGAGGGTGAGACGATCCAAGGCGCCCTCCTCAGAGCGGGCCTCGTGCGGCTGCGCCCGATTCTGATGACCACCGCAGCGATGATCGGCGGCATGATCCCCGTCGCCCTCGCCCTCTCCGAGGGCGGCGAGCAGCGCGCCCCGATGGCCGTGGTCGTGATCGGCGGCCTGATCACCTCGACGCTGCTGACGCTGGTCGTCGTGCCGGTGGTCTACTCCCTCCTCGACGGCCTCGGCGGGCTCTTCCGCCGCCGCAACGCTGCCAGCTAAGAGCCCCCCTACACATTCCTCCCGCCGCTCTCTAGAGCGCTGATCCGCCTACCAGACCGAGCTGCGCGAAAACCCAGCCACTGTGGTGCTACGGCGAGGTTGAGCGACAACGAGCTCGGTTCGAAAGGCTGGTCGCGACGGGAGGTCGGTTGGTCAGCGCTCTAGAGCGCTGACCAGCTTACCGGACCGTCGACACGTGATCGCCGGAAGTCGGCGGAGGGCCTTCGCCCTCGCGTCGAAAGGCGCTATACTGCACGCGTTTCCCCTAGAAAACACCAACATCAGCACGCAAGCGAGAGACACGATGAAGGTCGAGCAGGGCAAGCTGATCAAGATCGACTATGAGTTGGCCGTCGACGGCGGCGACGTGATCGAGTCCTCGGAAAAGAGCGGGCCGATCGAGTACGAGCATGGTGTCGGCAAGATGCTCCCCGGCTTCGAGTCGGCGATCGACGGCCTCGAGGTCGACGACGAGAGAGACGGTGTCATCCCGGCCAAGGAGGCCTTTGGCCTGGAGGAAGACCTGCCCACGCGCGACATCCCGCGCGACGAGTTTCCGGAGGGCGAGGTCGAAAAGGACAAGATGTTCGAGGCCAAGGGCGCCGATGGGAACCCGGTGACCTTCAAGGTCGTCGCGTTCGACGACGAGAAGGTCACTGTGCGCTTCCTCCACGCCCTCGCGGGCAAAGACATCCGCTTTTCGGTCAAGATCCTCAACGTCCGCGAGAAGGGCGCCCCACCGCCGATCCCCGGCAGCTGAGACGGCGACGCGGCTGGTGTGTCGCGTCATGACCTGCGCCGCGACAGACGAGGCCAAGAACGCACGCAACACCCGCTGCATGCCTCCGATAAGCGGGGCATGGACACCACTCTCAGCGGTGCAGCGAAGTCGACGCAGAGCGGCCTAGCGCTGCACCTCGCCCTCGCCCTCGGGCCCGGCGCCGACCGCGCCCTCCCCTGGCCCGAAGACCGTGAGGCCTGGCTTCGTCGCAGCTGGCGTGAAGAGCGCGATCGCTATCCCCGCTGGGCCGGCGCGCGCGGCCCCGCCGACCTGCTACGGCGAATGGAGCGCTTGGCGCGGCGGCTCGAGGCCCTTGACGCCCAATGCACCTTCCTCGATCAGCTGGAGCGCTATCCGGAGGCGCTCCGCGGGCTTCATCGACCACCAGCGGCGCTCTTCTTCCGCGGCATCCTCCCGCAAGAGGGGCGCGCTGTGGCGGTCGTCGGCTCACGCGCAGCCTTCAAGGTCGACCTCGAGCAGGCCCACGCGATCGCCCAAGAGCTCGCCGAGGGTGGCATCTCCGTGGTCTCTGGCGGCGCCCTCGGGATCGACGCCGCTGCTCATGAGGGCGCCCTCGCGGCCAAGGACGGCGCGCCGACGATCGTCGTGCTCGGCTCCGGCCTTGGCCAGCCCTATCCTGCGCGCAACCGGCCGCTCTTCGAGCGCGTGATCGAAGCTGGCGGCTGCCTACTGTCGCCCTACCTCCCCGACGAGCCCGGCAAACGCTGGCACTTCCCTGCGCGCAACACGCTGATCGCGGCGCTGAGCGAGCTGACGCTGGTGGTCGCCGCTGCCACTCGCAGCGGCGCCCTCGACACGGCCTTCAAGACACATCGCATGGGCCGGAGCGTAGCTGCCATCCCACGCACCCCAGGCTGCCGACGGCTGATCGCCTGCGGTGAGGCGACGGCCGTGCACGACGCCCACGACGTGATGGCGCTCCTCGACGGTGAGGAGGTCGATCGGCTGGTCGACCTCACAGACGAGCAGCGCGCGCTCCTCGCGGCGATGCCTCACGAGCAGCCGATCTCGATCGATGAGCTCGCCATCAGGCGAGACCTCTCACCGGGACGGGTCGCGATGCTGCTGCTGCAGCTCGAGCTCGAGGGGCTGGTGGTGGGACAGGAGGGCACACGCTATCGCTCGATCATCGGGCCAGCGCAGATCCACAGCGGCGGCGAACGCTAAGAGCCCCCCTACACATTCCTCCCGTCGCCGGGGACAGCACTGCCGGCTCGGTCCCGACTGTGTGGGGAAGCTCCTAAGAGAAGGAGAGAGGCAGGGAGGAACACCGAGCTGGCGCTCTCTAGCTCAGTAGCCGCGACGCATCCGGATGTAGTCGCCCTTGCGGACCTCTTTCAGCGAACGCGTGATCACACCAACAGAGGCGTCTTCGCGTACGTCGAGGACGGCGATCTCGGCGATGGCCTCCCGCGGCCATTCCTTATGGTCGACCTCTTTGTCCTGCAGCATCTGCCGGTAGCCATCACCGCGCCGCATCACCAAGAAGCGGTTGCCCCTACGCACGCCCTGGTTCTTGCCGCGGTTGAGGAAGACCAGGTCGTCCTGGCCGATGTGGATGCCAAGGCGGAGGTGATCGAGCACCCGCCCGGCGAGGTCTTTGCGGGCAGGGCGCACCGGAAGACGCTTGAACGTGCGCCGCAGCGGACCGACCCGATCGCCGCGACGGATCTCGTTGAGCGCCTCGGTGATCTCTGCGGTGGCGATCTTATGCTTGTTGACCCGCTTGACCCGCAAGGAGCCAAGGATGCGCACGACGTGGCCGAGGTCTTTCTTCGCGCTCTTCAGCGGCCGCTCGATGCGGTAGATGGTGTAGGTCACGCCTCGACGCGGCTTGAACCTCACGCCGCTCTTCTTGTCTTTCTTCTTGCTGCCCTTGACGTAGACCTCGTGATAGAGCGAGAGCATCAGGTGCTCCATCTTCGAGCCGACGATCATCCCCGAGGCCTCGAGGTCTTTTGGGTCGGCGAAGCCGAACTGCCGGAGCGTGATCGGCCCCTTGTCGTAGCGGCGCGAGCCGCGGGCGACCACCGCGAAGCCGCTGCGGCGCGGTGGGCCGGCGAGCAAGCGCACACGGTCGCCGGGATAGATCCAATGCGGGTTCGAGATCCCCTTGTTGTAGGCCCATAGCTGCGGCCAAGCCCAAGGGTCGCCATAGTAGTACTGGCAGAGCTCCCAGAGCGTGTCGCCCTTCTTGACGATATGAAACTCTGGCACCTTGCCGTGTGCGCGACGAACGCCGGCGTTCGAGATCACCAGGTCGCCACCCGAGAAGGACGTCGGCGCCTTCGACGAGCCGCCACTCTGCGGAGCTGTAGCTCCACCGCGCGGTGTGCCGAGCACGCGCCCCCCGATCGCCGCGTTGGGGTTTTGCGGCGTTGGGGTCGCCGGAGAGGTCGGCGTGGCGACCGGAGTGGTCGGCGTCGCGACCGACTGCGCCGAGACCACGGTCGGCAAGCAGACGGCGACGCTCGCGGCCGCGCTCAGGAGTAGCTTCGCCCTTCTCATCAACGGACCTCCTGCTCGCCAGCGGCGCCCTCGAGACGCCCTGGCCGGCAGTCTCTGAGACTATTGAACCTTCAGCCGCGCCAGCTCACGAGTCGCCAGGCGAGCCACCCCGGTGCTGGGAAAGATCTCGACCACCTGCGCGAGCACGGTGCTGGCATTCTTTTTCTCTTTGAGCTTCAGATAGGCAAACCCCAGCTTCAGCAAGGCCGCGGGCGCCTTGTTTCCGTTGGGGTACTGCTCGACGACCCGACGAAACATCTTCACCGCGAGGCGATAGTTTTTTAGATCGTAGAAGCACTCGCCCAGCCAATAGAGCGCGTTATCGGCGTAAGCATGCTTCGTGTAGCGGCCGACGAACGCGCGAAAGGCCGACGCCGCGGCGCTGTAGCGCCCCTTGCGATAGGTCGTGAGCGCCTTGGTGTAGGCCCGCATCGCTGTCGACGAGCCGGGTTTGGCGCGGGCCAGCTTCCGCGCGACGCTCCCCTTGGCGACGGGCACCACCGGCAGCTTCTCTTTGACCTTCGCCGGGTCAGGGCCGCTGATCGGGCGGCGCGGGCGAGGCGACGCGGCCGCGCGGGCGGGCCCACCGCTGAGCTTCAGCACGGGGCGCGGTCCGCTGCTTCGGGCGGCAGCGCCGCTGTACTCGACATCCTCGGCGCCGACCAGCGAGCGCCCACCACCGTCGCTGCGGCCTGAGATCCGCACCGTGCCGGGGGCCGAACGATGAGGACGGGCCACCACCCGCGGGGGCGGGTCGGCGGTGTCCTCGGGACGGATCCGCACGACCGGCAAGCGCATCGGACGACGCTGCCGGCGCTGGATGGCGACCCGGCTGGTGTCGACCTTGTCTTCGAGCAAGAAGATGCGATTGCTCAGCGTGTCGATCTGCTTGTCTCGCTTGGCCTGGGCCTGGGACATCTCGACCAGCCGCTGTTGGAGCTTCTCGACCTGCGCCGCGTTGGTCGCCCCGCAGCCCCCCAGGGCGAGACCGACCAGCACGTATGTCGTCGTCAACGTTGGGTTTCGCCACATCTGGACTCGAGAGGTCATCGATTCTCTGCCGTTTCGCTCACGGGCGGATTATAGGATGGTGGTCAACGCGGGCAAAAAAACGGCCCGAACCGATCGACGAGAGAGTGGAGAGCGCGTGACGAGCACCTCGGCCAGCGCCGATCCGACAGCCACCGAGACAATGGCCATGGAGACCATGGAGACGCTGACGTACCGCATCTCTCGCGACGCGATCGGGTATTTGCGGTTCTTGCTGGAGGGTTACGAGGGGTTAGCTCAGCTCTCGTCGGCGGCGCGGCGCAGCGAGATCACCCTTCAGGTCCCAACCAGCCAGCGCGACGAGCTCGAGGCGCTGCTCGCGTCGGTGGCCGAGGAGCTCGGTCTCAGTGAGATCCGCGAGAGCTAGCGCGCTGACCAACTGACCTCCCGTCGCCGCGCTGGTCTGCGACAACATCACAGCGGTCGTCGCTCGTCGGTTGCGTGCGACCAGCAGGCGCCCTTCTCGCTCCTACGCTGTGATGCCGCATCCTTCGCGCAGCTCGGTTTGGTCAGCGGATCAGCGCTCTAGCAGACTGTCGATCTCGGCCTCGCAAGCGTTCTCAACCAGCCTGAAAGCCGCCTCGTTGGGCGCTCCCGAGGCCCGGCGGCGGCTTGCTTTTCGACGATGCAGGGGCTATCACATCGCCCGGTTATCACTCACCGCATGCACCCGCAGGAGGACACCGTGTCCGAAGTCATCGACATCAACGACAGCAACTTCGAGTCTGAAGTGCTCAAGTCTGAGCTTCCGTTTCTGGTCGACCTCTCTGCAGAGTGGTGCGGCCCCTGCAAGGCCATCGCGCCGATCGTCCACGAACTCGCCGCTGAGTACGACGGCAAGGTCCGCTTCGGACAGGTCGACATCGACAAGAGCCCGCAGATCACGGTGCGCTACCAGGTGCGTAGCGTCCCGACCTTGATCATGTTCCAAGACGGCGACGTCGTCGGCCAGCTGATCGGCGCCCACCCCCGCGGCCGCATCGTCGAGCTCGTCAAGAAGGGGCTCTAAGAGCCTGCAAATCTAGCGGTTCTAAGAGCTTCCCCACACCTTCGGGACCGAGCCGGGTGCTGAGCTTCCGAGCCGATCTCGGAGCCAAAGACAGAAGCCAGACGGGTGGTACGGCGAACGTTCTGAGGCTAGGAGCTTGATTCACAGGCGACCTTGACACGATCGCCCGATTATGATCCACCTTTGAGATGGCCCGCCGAGATTCGCGACAGCAACCGCTGTTTCC
>PDPC01000087.1 GCA_002747355.1 Pseudomonadota bacterium
GTCGGTTGCTTGCTACCAGCAGGCGCCCTCCTCGCTCCTACGCCGTGATTCCGCATCCTTCGCGCAGCTCGGTCCGGTAAGCTGATCAGCGCTCTAGACTTGCTCGGCGCGTGTCTCAAACGCCTCGACAGGCTTCGCGTCGAGATGGCACGTGCCGACTTCGATGAGCTCGCGCTTGAGCGATCGACCTCTTCGATCGCGCAGATCAGCACGACGACGTCGCCCGGTCCGAAGCGTGAGGCCGCCAACGGATCGCTACATGGGTGTCGAGGACATCAGCCTGTCTTGCGGAGGGCCCCCGTCATCTCGTCGAAGCGCACGGTACGGTTTCGGCCGGACTCCTTCGCGTGATACAGGGCCTGATCGGCGCGCTCGATCAGCAGCTGCTTATGCTCGCCGTCGCGCGGGTAGCTGGCGATGCCGAGGGAGATCGTGACGCGGAAGGTGCCTTTGTCGGAGTTCATCAGCTGGGCGGCGATCTCTTCTCGCACGCGCTCGCAGAGCAGCTTGGCGCCCGCGGCGTCGGTCTCCTCGAGCACGAAGGCGAACTCTTCGCCGCCGTAACGAGCGACGATGTCGACCTTGCGCACCTGCTGCGCGAGCACCTTGGCCACGCGCTTGAGCACCTGATCGCCCACCGGGTGGCCGTAGGTGTCGTTGACCGACTTGAACTTGTCGACGTCGGTGAGGCAGATGGAGACGGGCTTTCCATGGCGCTCCGCGCGGGCCAGCATCTCGTTCAAGCGCGCCTGGAAGGTGCGGTGGTTGGGCAGGCCGGTCAGCCCGTCGGTGGTCGCCATCTCCTCCATCCGCTTGTACATCTTCGCGTTCTCGACGGAGACGGCGACCTGGTTGGCGATCACGCTGAGCATCTCGCGCACCCGCTTGGGGAAGCGTCGCGGCCGCTCGGCGCCGAAGACGAAGGTCCCGATCGCCTCGTCCTGAACGATCAGCGGCAGCACCACCAGCGATCCGATGCTCTGGCGCACGCGGAGCTTACGGGTGAAGATCGCTCGCTCCCGATCGCGCTCGGCGCGGCTCGGATCTCCCGCTGGCAAGAAGTGCTTGTTCTTGACGACCATCGAGACGAGCCCGGCGTTGTTGCCGAAGCGCGCGCCCTCGAGGCCGCTGTCCTCTTCGCCCCAGACGCGCTCGATGTCATGCTTGCGCGCCTGCCGGTCGTAGAGCGTGATCGCCGCAAAGTCGAAGGCCGTGATCTGCTGCGCGGCGGCGAAGGCCGTGTCGTAGACCTGGGTGAGGGTCAGGGCACCGTTGAGCATCGTCGAGGCGCGGTAGAAGCGCTCATGTTCATATTTGGAGCGCTCCACCGCGACGAAGACGCGCTCGCTCTGGATCGCCCGCAGCACCTGACGGCTGGCCTCGACCATCAGCTCCTCTTCGGCGCGGCTGAAGGGCCGGTCTTGCCGACGGTCGGCGCAGAGCACACCACGGAGGTGTCCATCCTCGACCACGGGCACGCCGAGAAACGCCCCGACCTCCTCCGGGCCCGCGTAGTAGGCGATGCCGCGAGAGTTATGGTTGCGCGCCCGCAGGTTGAGCAGCAGTCGGTTCTTGACCACGCCGCCGATCGCGCCGGCTTGCGCGGGGATCGCCGTCTCCGTCACCAGGCGGCTGTCGGTGACGAGCTCTTTGATCTTCAGCTGACGCCCCTGAGCGTCCAGCCAGAGCAGCACGCAGGTCTGCAGCTCGAGCGATTTCTTCAGCAGATCGAGCACGAAGAACATGCCCTGGTGAATCGCCTCGACGGCGCCCCGCATCAGCTTCGACTCGTCGATCGCGCGATCGACGCTCTCGCTCGACGTCAGCGACGCCGAGATCAGCCGATAGTCGCGGGCCTCGTCGTGGAGCGCACGGATCGCCTCGGTCAGCCGCGCGTGGTGCGTGCGCCGGCGACGCGCCACCTCGGCCTGCAAGAAGAGCAGGTTGGCCAGCGCAAAGACCAGCAGGTAACCGCCGCGGGTCAAGAGCGCCGCCCATTCGAGAGCGGCCCAGCGGCTCGCCCCCGCCGCGGCCGTAAGCGCCCCCTCCCCGAGGTGCAGCGCGAGCTGAAACGCCAGCGCTGTGGCGGTGAGCAAGCCGCCCACGATTCGGCCGTTGAAGCCGACCAGGTAAGCCATGGCGATGTAGGCCAGCGGCTGCGCCCAAGATGAGGGGCCTCCAGCGAGCTGGATCCCCGCATGAACCAGCGCGACCAGCGACAGCCCGAGCTCGAAGCGATCGAGGCCCGCCACGATCGGCGTACGGCGCGCGCGCCAGCCCCCAAGTAAGCGCAGACAGAAGAGGAAGAGCAGGCCCAACGTCAGCGCTATCGACCAGCGGCTCACCCCATACAGCTGCCCGGTGCTTAGCATCCAGGCGGTGACGGCACCCAGGATCAGGCCAGCCCGCTCTGTGAGCAGGCGGCGAGCGTAGTAGACTGAGCGGGCGGCAAGGCGAGTCATCGGAGCCCTACTCGAAAAGAAAGACGAGGTCGCTAGGCCGAACCAAGCCGAGCTCGTCCCGAGCGACGCGCTCGATGGCGCGGCGATCCTGCTTCAGCTGGCCGATGCGCAGCTGGAGCGCGCGGTTCTCGGCCCGCAAGGACGTGTTCTGTCGATCGACCCGCTGCAGCTCGGCCTCGAGCCGCCGAACCTGGCCAATCCCCTCGGGGCCGTAGGCGCGGTAGGGCAGGTATCCAATCGCCATCGCCAGAGGCAACGCGAGCACCACCCGAAAGACCCATCGACCGATCGCCAACTCGAACCTCCAAGACGCCGAAACATCTACATTATTAACGGACTGCGGCGTGGACTCATCGATTATACGGAGGCGCCACGATGGGGCAACAAACGGCATCGTGTAGGCTTCTGTGGGCCAAGGTGCTCTCTATCCGTCGGTGGACGAAGGGGGCTGAATGGGCCTGAATCGGAGCGGAATCGAGGCAGGCAGCGCCGAGCCGAGCGGGCGGGGCGGATCCGTCTCGGAACAGCGGATCCGTCTCGGAACAGACGGGTGGTATGGCGCTCTAGGGAAGCTCCTAAGAGGTCGAACCCGAGTAGCCGGCAGGGCCGAGGATCGGCGCGTCCGCGCCCTCCTCCTCGCTATCGTCATCGGCGCTCGGCTCCCAGACGTTGTCGGAGCCCGAGGAGCGGGGCTCCGGATCGGGTAAGGGCTTACCGTCGAGGACCGCCTGGATCTGCTCGGCGTCGAGGGTCTCATGCTTGAGCAGCGTCTCGGCCAACGACTCGAGCTGGTCACGCTGCGTCTCGAGGATCTCGCGAGCTTTCTTGTAGCTGTCGTCGATGATCTGCCGCACCTCGGCGTCGATCGTCTCGGCGGTCCTCTCCGAGTAGTTGTGGCTGCGTGTGATCTCGCGCCCGAGGAAGATCGACTCCTCTTTCTTGCCGAAGGCGACGGGGCCGAGGGTTTTGCTCATGCCCCACTCGCAGACCATCTTATGGGCGATATCGGTCGCCCGCTCGATGTCGTTGCCTGCGCCCGTCGTCAAGTGCCCGAAGATGAGCTCCTCGGCGAGGCGACCGCCCATCAAGATCGCGATCGTGTTGCGAGCGTAGGACTCGTCCATGCTCATGCGGTCTTCTTCCGGCAGCTGCTGGGTCAACCCCAGCGCCTGGCCACGGGGGATGATCGTCACCTTATGTACGGGGTCTGTGCCCGTCAGCGATTTGGCGACCATCACGTGACCCGCCTCGTGGTAGGCGGTGTTCTTCTTCTCCTTGTCGGAGATGAACATCGACCGCCGCTCCGACCCCATCAGCACCTTGTCTTTGGCGTACTCGAAGTCCTCGTGCTCGATGCGGTCCTTGTTGACCCGCGCTGCGTGGAGCGCCGCCTCGTTGACCATGTTCTCGAGATCAGCCCCTGAGAAGCCCGGCGTACCTCGCGCCAGCACCATGAGATCGACGTTCTCGTCGACGGGCGTGCGCTTGGTGTGCACCTGGAGGATCGCCTCGCGGCCGCGCACGTCCGGGCGCGGCACGACGATGCGGCGATCGAAGCGACCGGGGCGCAGCAGCGCGGGATCGAGCACGTCGGGTCGGTTGGTCGCGGCGATCAAGATCACGCCCTCGTTCGACTCGAAGCCGTCCATCTCGACGAGGAGCTGATTCAGCGTCTGCTCCCGCTCGTCGTGGCCTCCGCCGAGGCCCGCGCCGCGGTGGCGCCCGACGGCGTCGATCTCGTCGATGAAGATGATGCAGGGCGCGTTCTTCTTGCCCTGCTCGAAGAGGTCGCGCACGCGCGAGGCGCCGACACCGACGAACATCTCGACGAAATCCGAACCCGAGATCGAGAAGAAGGGCACACCGGCCTCGCCGGCGATGGCCCTGGCGAGCAGGGTCTTGCCCGTACCAGGGCTGCCCATCATCAGCACGCCCTTGGGAATGCGCCCGCCGAGACGAGTGAACTTCTTGGGGTCTTTGAGGAACTCGACGATCTCTTCGACCTCGTCTTTGGCCTCCTCGACCCCGGCGACGTCAGCGAAGGTCACCTTGTTTTGGTGATCAGAGAGCAGCTTGGCCTTCGACTTGCCGAAGCTCATCGCCTTGCCGCCGCCCGCCTGCAGCTGTCGCATGAAGAAGAAGAAGATCACAAAGAGGAAGATCATCGGCAGCCAGGAGATGATCACCGACTGCCAGAAGCTGCTCTCTTCCCGTGGCTCGATCGCGTAGGGGATGCTCGCCTTGTCGAGCTTCTCACGGAGCTTGCTGTCGAGCTCTTGACCGCTGGTTCGCGCCTTCTTGCCGCTGGCGTACTCGATGCGATAGATGCTGCCCTTGATCGCGACCTTCTTCAGCTTCTCCGGGTTTTTCTCCACGTCCTGAATGAAGGCCGAGAAGTCGACCTTGCCCTCGTCGTTCTTGGGCGTCGTGAACAGGTTGTAGATGCTCACGAACATCAGGATCAGGAGGACCCAGAGCAGGATGGTCTTATGGGATTGTTTCAACGACTTCCTCCACCGAGCACAGTATTAGGCCTCTCCCATGGTGCGTCAACCGAACCCAATGACTGGGGCGAGAATAAAAAATGGCAGCGCTCATGCCTATTTAAGGTTCCGCCGAAACCACAGCACCGGCTCGCCAGCTCTGCAGTGCAGCCCTGCCGCCCGTCGAACTCCGACCAGCAACAGGACCTCACCCTCCTGAGACAAGACCAGCGGTACGGTGTTTCGTTTGCCCGCCGGAATCTTAGCGTCGATCAAGATACGGGAGACCCGACGGTGTCGTCGCCGCCCGATACACTCGATACAGAGGCGGTCACCCGGTTGCGGCCCGCGGACCCACAAGGGCAGCTCGACGCGACGCAGCGGGAGGGCAAGCGGCTCGGGCCCACCGGCGTGACCGACGCAGGCCTCAAGGCGCTCTCCAGGCACCAGGGGCCAGCTCCCCGGCCCTTTAATTTCGAACACTTGGATCCCCTGACACGGCGACCTATCGGCGCCGCCCTTGGGCTGGATCCGCAGCGTGCCGTACTCGCGGATGGCGGTGGAGCCCGGCAGGTCGAGCTGCGCCACGCCGTGAGGCCTGCGACAGAGCTCGACGAGCGCCTCGAGGTGTTGGCGCCGGACCCGCCGCAGGTCGCCGATCGATGAGGCGTAGAGCAGCGCCAACACACGATGCACGAGGCCGATCGGAGCCTCGAGCAGCGGGCCGACCTCTAAGCCTTCGCCCACTCGGAGCTCGCCCAGGGTCTGTGAAGCCCAGCTGTCCAGGGCCTCACTCTCCTCCCGAGCCGTGATCGCCAGTCGCCCCAGCGTCTCGATGATACGAGGGTTTTCCTCTCGTAGCAGGGGCAATATCGCCTGTCGCACTCGGTTGCGCAGAAACACCGTCGAGCGATTGGTCGGATCCTCGATCGGCTCGAGACCGCGCATGTGGAGGTGCCGCTCAACCTCAGCCCGACGACAACCGAGCATTGGGCGGATCCAGGGAGGGTCGTAAACGGGCATGGCCGCCAGCCCCCGAGAGCCAGCGCCGCGAAGGAGCCGCATCAGCACCGTCTCGGCTTGATCGTCAGCCGTGTGGCCAAGCGCGATCGCGTCTGCCCCCCACGCCCGGGCGTGCTCTCGCAACGCCGCGCGCCGCGCCTCCCGAGCGCGCTCCTCGAGGTTGGCTGGCGACGGATCCAGGCCGACCAGCCGCCGCACCACGACCTCGACTCCCAACCCCGCGCCGAGGTCGCGAGCGCGCTCGGCTTCATGAGCCGAGGTCTCCCGCAAGCCATGGTCGAGGTGCAGGGCCGAGGTTGGCAGCCCGGCCTCCCGGCCCACCGTGCTCAGCGCATCGAGGAGCGCCAGCGAATCCGGCCCCCCGGAGAAGGCCACCAGCACCCGGTCGCCGCTAGACAAGAGACCCTCGCGTCGACAGGCTGCTCTCACCGCCGCCACCAGCGTCGTGTCGCGCGACACCATCAGCGACCCAGCGCCACGAGGCTGAGGCGCACGGCGGAGCGCTGGCGGGGCCCACAGAGGGCGATGCAGATGGCGCGAGTCACGCGGCCATGGTGCCCCCTGCGGGCGCCGATTGACAAGGCGCTGCCCCCGCGCGAGATTCCCCGGCGATGCGGCGGAGGCGTCTCGGAGAGCTAGAGCAGCGCGGATGGCAGAGCAGCGCTGATGGCAGAGCAGCGCTGATGGCAGAGCAGCGCTGATGGCAGAGCAGCGCTGATGGCAGAGCAGCGCTGATGGCAGAGCAGC
>PDPC01000210.1 GCA_002747355.1 Pseudomonadota bacterium
GGTGCCGATGCCGACCGATGACGTGCCGAGGCCAGAGCTCGACGTCGAGATCACCATCGAGGCGGAGCCGCCACCAGCGCGGGAAGAGCTGCCCTCGTTCGAGGCGCCAGAGGTCGCGTCCGGGTTGCCAGCGCCACCGGCCGGCATGTCTTTGCCCAAGCCTCCTCCCGGGATGGCGCTACCGAAGCCTCCTCCCGGGATGGCGCTGCCCGAACCTCCTTCCCCAGCTTCCATCGCTGAAGCTGCGCCGATTCCAGAGGCCAGGCCGGTCTCCAACGCCACCAACGTGGCGTCGGCCAAGCTCTCCGCGCTCGAGGCGGTCGATCCTGCTGTCGTCGAGGCGATCACCAAGCTAACTCGCGAGGTCATCGAGCAGGTGGTGTGGGAGGTCGTGCCTCAGCTTGCAGAGGCGCTTGTAAAGGAAGAGCTCGAGCGGATCATCGCCGCACGCGACAACTAGCAGGGCAGCAACCCGCTCGCCTCTGGTCACCTGCAGAGACTGGTGATAGATGTGAAGAGTGGCAGAGACGTGCGGGAAGCAGCCGCGGCGACGGGAGGGAAGCGCGTCAGCGCTCTAGGGCGCCATCTCCCTCTTCTCTTCGACGAGGAGCACTATGCCTCAGCTCGAGTTGTTTCAGGAACGGGTCGGTGTTTGCGTCATCGACATTCAAGAGCGCCTCGCCGCGACGATGCCAGAGAAGGTGCTCAAGGGGACCCTACGTAACTGGCTGAACCTGATCGAGACAGCGCGGGTGCTCAGCCTCTCGGCGGCGGTGAGCGAGCAGCAGCCCAAGGGGCTCGGGCGCAGCCTCCCCGTCGTCGCCGAGTCGGTGCTGCGCTTGCCGCGCTCGCAGGTCTACTTCTTTGAGAAGCAGGCCTTCAGCTGTGGGGCCGTCGATGAGTTCAACCAGTTCATACGCCGCAGCGGATGCAAGCAATGGGTGCTTGCCGGGATGGAGACGCATATTGCGGTCTTTCAGACCGCCCGCGCCCTCGTGTCAGCCGGCTACACCGTGCACGTCCCCCGCGATGCGGTGATCTCGCGAACCATGGCGAACTGGGAGATAGGGCTGAAGCTGATCGAGCAGAGCGGCGCGGTGGTCAGCTGCACCGAGGCCGTGATCTTCGACTTGGTCAAGCGCTCGGACACCGAGGCGTTTCAGGCCCTCTCGCGGATCGTCAAGTAGCGCCGCCAGCGGAGTCCAGAGCCCGCGATCGTGTCCTTTCTGATGGAGAAGCTCTAGAGCGCTGACCACCTTACCTCCCGTCGCTGCGCTGGTCTGCGAAATCACAGCGGTTGTTGCTCGTCGGTTGCTTGCTACCAGCAGGCGCCCTC
>PDPC01000211.1 GCA_002747355.1 Pseudomonadota bacterium
CGAACCGGACAACTCCGCGCGCAGCTGAACGGGTGCAGCCGTGCGCACCCGATGGAATACGTAGGCCACGAAGAGGACGAAGCCCACGGACAAGTTGAATTCGACAACCTCTTGCAGCCGGTCGTAGCCGATCTGCGAGGCGACTGGGTAGGACTCGAACAGCGAGGCCATCGGTGTCTCGATGTAGTCGAAGTAGATGTACAACACCGCTGCCGTGCCGAACCAGGTTGCCAGCCATCGCGGCGGCGCGTATAGGAATGCCGGGCGCAACCAGCCGATCTTCGGGACGAGCAACCGCCCGAAGGCGCCGTACAACCCGACCAAGATGTAGCTGCCATGCAGCAGGTGGCGGCCGAGCAGGTTGTGCAGGTTCGCCTCTCCCTGATAGTTGGCTTCTACCAGTTCCGGCGGGCCGGCGAAGCCGAAAATGCGCTGTCCCCAGCTGATTTCCTCACCGGCGATAAACACCCCAGCGGCGGCCAGCAGTATGTAGGCCGTGGCGGCCAGCCGATTGGTGCGGCCCAGGTGCAAGGCGACCGTGACGGCCAGACCGACGACAACGACGTACATCAGCGCCGTCAGGTATTCGACGACACTGTCTTCCTTGACCGCGAAGTTGTACAGGTTGTCCCAGATCCAGCGCAGCGCGATCGCACCGACAAGCGCGATCACCGGCAGCGCCCGGAACCACGGAGCGCCCACCACTGCCCAAGCGCGCGACGGCGGTGGTTGACCTGAATCGTGAACCGTACGCTGACTCTCTTGCGCCGAGGACGCTGCCTCGCCAGTGTCCGTCCAGGAACCCGACGTCGCATCGTCCCGGGTGAGCGCATGCTTCACGCGCGATACAGGATTATTGTTTTCCGGCATAGTGAACCCCCGTCCGCCCCCAACTGCTGGTCCGCCCTTTGCGGACTCCCGGTATAACCAGTAGCCAATTATTCATCTTCTGTCGCGGCCAGCGTCAAGCAGGTAGGCCGTTACACACGCCACTGTCGGATGGGCCGGCTGGAAAACGTACTCCTGGGCACGCTGCGTAACAGCCGTGGCCGGCGGGGACTCAGCTGGATGCTGCCGCCCGCGCGGCGGCCGGCAGCGCATCGACGATGCGGGACAACGCCTCCTGCTCGTGCGCGCCGGACAGGAACCATGCCTCGAAACACGACGGCGGCAGGTAGACGCCCTGGTCCAGCATTGCGTGGAAGAACCTGGCGAACGCCCCGGTGTCCTGGGTCCTGGCACCGGCGTAGTCGCGGACCTCGGTCTCGGTGAAGAACACGCTGAACATCGTCCCCGCCCGGCCGATGCG
>PDPC01000021.1 GCA_002747355.1 Pseudomonadota bacterium
GACTAGGCTCGGGACTGAGACTAGGCGCTCGAGACTGGGACTAGGCTCGGGACTGAGAATAGGCTGGGCCTTGACGAAGAAACGTTCCGTCGTCGTCAACATCGCAGGCCAAAAACTCACGGTCAAGAGTGACGCCGACGAGACCTATATCCGGACCCTAGCGGGTTATTTGGACCGTCGGATAGAGGAGGTTCGTAGCTCATCACGACCTGCTTCAAGCCAAAAGCTGGCCATCTTGGTCGCCCTGAATCTGGCAGACGAGTGCTTCCAAGAGCGGCGTAAGCGAGGCGAGCTCAAGCAGCGTGTTCGTGACAAGGCGTCCGACATCCTGACGTACATCACAAAGGAGCAGCGTAAGCACGCTAGCACGAAAAACTGAATACGACGTTTCCCCTGCGCCGCGCGTGATGGGTATTGGGTTTGCAACGAACCAACACCTCGAAGAGGGGAGTTCTCGCTTAATGTGGTGTGCGCGCCCTTCGGGGATCGCCTGAAGCATTAATGGAACGCCCACCTGCTATGAGTTTCGAACCTCATCCGGTTCGAATCGCCCAACGTTACACACGGCGGCGCGGGGGAATTTTTTATACAGGCCCCTGCTCGACCTCAGGTCGCGCGCGACACGGGTCATGATGATGTCACCCCGCTTTGGCGAGCGGTGAGTGGGTTCGCAAGAGTTCAATGTCGATCGACACCCCCGGCCAGCGGCCAAAAGCTGGGCCGGGTTGAGATAGTGTACGCGGAGTATTCGATCGCGTCCCCTGCGCCGAAGGGCGCGCTCATCTTCGACGGGGCCGCCGAGGAGGGTGATTGAACGTCCAGAACTGCCAAAGATTGCACTGAAAAGGGCTATTGAAGCAGCGCGACGTCCTCACCTCCGTCCACGTCAGTCGATCCACATCGAGCTCGGATCTCACACTTACACGCTCGGTCTGGTGTGGCGGGTCAATAACGGTAGTCGTCTCTCCCTCGGGGGAGGGCGACCCAGCCCATAGATCATCTCGGAGGGCAACGACGCTTGCGCTCCGAGGCGAGGTGAGCGTGTCCTTCCCAACAGTGATCGCCATAGCGCTGGGCGCCGCCATCGTCGGCGCGCTGCTCGGCTTTATGCTCAACCGACGGCGGCGAGAGGCCGAGGAGGGATCGGCGCAGGAGCAGGCTGATCAGCTGCTCTCCTCGGCGTCCACCGAAGCCGAGTCCCTGCGTCGCAACGCCGCGCTCGAGGCCAAGGAGCTGCTGCTCGCGGCCAAGACGGAGGCCGAGGCGAACGCGCGAGAGCGAACGGCGCAGCTCGAAGAGCAGCGCAAGGAGCTGGTCAAACAAGAGGAAGAGATCCAAGACCGCGAAGACCAGCTCGGTCGACGCGAGAAAGATCTCGCTCGCAAAGAAAAAGACCTCGACCGCCGCGAGCAATCCACCGAGGCCTCGGCCAAGAGCGCCACAGAGATGCTCGAGAAGGCCAAGACCCGCCTCGAGGAGCTGGCTCAGCTGACCCCGGAGCAGGCCCGCGAGCAGCTGATCGAGCAGATCAGCGCCGAGGCTCGGCGCGCAGCAGCGAAGGAAATCAAGCGGATCGAGGACGAGACGGCGGCCGTCGCCAAGGAGCGCTCGACGACGATCATCGCCTCCGCGATCCAGCGCTATGCCAGCGAGTACGTTGGCGAACGCACCGTCGCCGTCGTGCAGCTCCCCAACGACGACATGAAGGGGCGGATCATCGGCCGAGAGGGGCGCAACATCCGCGCCCTCGAGGCGGCGACGGGGGTGGACCTGATCATCGACGACACCCCCGAGGCGGTGATCCTCTCCTGCTTCAACCCCGTGCGTCGCGAGGTTGGCCGCCTCGCGCTGACACGCCTGATCGCCGATGGGCGGATCCACCCCTCGCGCATCGAGGATGTGGTGCGGCGCTCCAAAGACGACGTCCAGGCCTCCTGCAAAGAGGCGGGTGAGCAGGCCGTCTTCGACCTCGGCCTCCACCGCGTGCACCCGGAGCTGGTACGCCTGCTCGGCGAGCTCCAGTACCGCTCGTCCTACGCACAGAATCTGCTCGCTCATAGCGTCGAGGTGGGTTACGTCAGCGGTCTGCTCGCGTCAGAGCTCGGGCTGGGGATCAAGCAGGCGCGACGGGCTGGCCTGCTCCATGACATCGGCAAGGCCCTCGCCCATGAGGTCGAAGGATCGCACGCCTCGGTGGGCGCGAGCCTGGCCAAGAAGTACGGCGAGAGCCCGAAGGTCAGCCACGCCATCGCCGCACACCATGGTGAGGTCGAGGCCAAGAGCGTGCTCGCGCATATCGTCGACGCCGCGAACCAGCTCAGCGCCCGACGCCCCGGCGCGCGTCGCGAGCGCCTCGCGTCCTTCGTGCAGCGCCTCCAAGACCTCGAGACTCTATGCAAGGCGCAGGACGGCGTCGAGAGGGCCTACGCGATCCAGGCCGGTCGCGAGGTGCGTGTGATCGTCGAGCAGGACAAGGTCGACGACGCGATGGCCACGATCCTCAGCAAGGACCTCGCCCGTAAGGTCGAAAACGAGCTGACCTACCCGGGGCAGATCAAGATCTGCGTGATCCGCGAATCCCGCGCCAGCGACACCGCTCGCTGACCTCACCCCGATGAGGCTCCGTGTCCCGCTGCCCTAGAGCGCTGATCAACTTACCGGACCGAGCTGCGCTAAAGATGCGGAATCACAGCGTAGGAGCGAGGAGGGCGCCTGCTGGTAGCAAGCAACCGACGAGCGACAACCGCTGTGATGTCGCAGACCAGCGCGGCGATGGGAGGTAAGTTGGTCAGCGCTCTAGCCCTGCCTGACCCTACCGAGGGACAAAATGCCACTGTTCGGATCGAAGCTTGTTACCGCGCTCGGCCTGACCACAACGTTAGCGCTGGCTTGCCCGAGCTGCACCAAACCCGTAGGTGATAGCCCCTCGTCGAGAAGCGGCAGCGGCAGCGCGGCCCGACCGCGGCCTGCGAGCGGCAGCCAACCCGGAGGCGCCGTAAAGAGGGCGCCCAAGAGGCCTAAGACGCCCCAGACACTTAAGACGCCAACCACGGCGCCGGGCCAGCGGCTCGACGTCCGCGAGGTCAGCTTCGCCGGCCCCGCTGGCCATCGGGACGACGCGATCTTCGGCCGCGGCGAGCACGTGGTCGCGCTGATCAGCGTCAGCCGCTTCATCTACAAAGAGGGCAAGGCCAGCCTCCGGGGTGACATCGAGGTGCGCCGAGACGACGCGAGCCGCCAGCTCGTGCTGCGCCAGCGAGACCTGAAGCTCCTCGAGGGCAAGGCGCCGACCAAGACCGCCGGCTCGCTGCGCGCCGCCGCCAAGCTGACCGTCGACCCCGGCGTGCCGCCAGGAGCGTATACGGTCCAGATCACCGTGCGTGACCTGCTGAGCAACCGCCAGGGCAGCGCCGAGGGTCGCTTCGAGATCGCGGGAGCCAAGCTGCCCCGGGCCCAGCGCCTCGCCCTGATCACCCTGCGCACCTTCGGCGACGCCGAGCTGGCCGCCGGCTCGGTCGTCCCCCTGGCCTTGACCGTCGGCGGCATCCAGCCGACGAGCGGCCCGACCGGCGCGCACCGCATCGAGCTCGCCTTGCAAACCGAGCTGCTCGACGCGAGCGGCGCCGTCGTCGCCACGCACCGCGGCAAGCTCCGCCGCGGCGGGCTGCTCTTCGCGCCGAGCAGCTATCCCTTCGCCTACGGCTACGCGCTGCCGAGCAGCGTCGCCGTGGGCAAACACCGGCTGCGCGTGACCGTCAGCGCGGGCGAGGCCAAGAGCCAAAAGGAGCTGCCGATCGCGATCGTGCCCAAGCGCTTCGCGATCGTCAGCCCCCACCTCTACGACGCGGGGCGGCTGCCGCGAGACACCTTCCGCTTCGGCGAGCAGGCCTTCCTGCGCTTCTCGACGCAGGGCTTCAAGGTCGACAAGGGGCGCTGCAAGATCGCCGTGGACCTCGCCGTCTCTGGCCCCGGTGGCGTGTTCCTCGCACGCAAGAACGCAGCCCAGCTCTCAGGCCCCCGCTCTCAGACCTGGGCCCGCGTGGGGCGCTTCCCGATGCAGCTGCCGATCCAGCTGCCAAAGCTGGCGCCGCAGGCGAAATACAAGGTCCTGCTGCGCGCCAGAGACCTGCTGGCGAGCAAGGTCATCACCCGCGAGCTCTCCTTTCACCTCGAGGGCGAGGCGCCCAAACCGCTGGGCAGCTTCCGCGTCGACAAGCTCTATGTGCGCCGCCGCGCCGACCTGCCCCGGATCAAAGGCGACACCTTCATCGGCGGCAGGAGATACCACCTCGAGGTCCTCGCTGGCGGCGGCAAGCTCAAGCGGGTCAAGCGCGCCACCTATAAGCTGCGCGTCAAGGGCACCTTGCGAATACGCCTGCCCACCGGCGTCGCCCTGCGCGAGTACAAGGAGCTCTTCAAATACGACCGCACGCTCACCTATCAGCCCCTCCGCGTGCCCCTCACGGCGACGTGGCAGGTGCCGAGCGACCTACCGCGGGGGCTCTACGACCTCGAGATCCAGCTCCTCGATCCAGACCGCGAGCGCGTCAGCACGCTGCGCAAACGTATCGAGATCGTGCCGCCGGGCGCGCGCCCCTGACCGGATAAGAGCAGACGCGGCGCTGGGGCAGTTGTCGTTGCTTTGACGCCTCGCGTCGCTCATGCTTGCGCCGTGACCCGCGGTGGCTCGCTCCGCGGGGGCGAGGAGCAAGCAGATGTTCGGCAAAAAGAAGACGGCGGCCCCCGCCGGTGAGGTGTTGACGCCAGGTTTCCTGCGCTTCTCTGGCACCGACGCGTACATCACCAGCGCGCCGCTGGAGCAGGCCGTCAACGCGGCGATCGCCCTCGAGCGCCCGCTGCTGATCAAAGGCGAGCCGGGCACGGGCAAGACGATGCTCGCCGAGCAGATCGCCAAGGCGCTCGACCTGAAGCTCCTGCGCTGGCAGATCAAGTCGACGACCCGCGCCGCCGATGGTCTCTACGTCTACGACACGGTGCAGCGCCTCCACGACAGCCGCTTCGGCGACGCCGACGTCAGCGACATCCGCCGCTACATCCGCTTCGGCCCCCTCGGGCAGTCCTTTCGCGCCGACGAGCAGGTGGTGCTGCTGATCGACGAGGTCGACAAGGCCGACATCGAGTTCCCCAACGACCTGCTCCACGAGCTCGACGCGATGAGCTTCGACGTCGTCGAGACCTCCGATCACATCGAGGCCAAGCGTCGGCCGATCGTCGTGATCACCAGCAACAACGAGAAAGAGCTCCCCGACGCCTTCCTCCGCCGCTGCGTGTTCCACTACATCGCGTTTCCGGACACGGCGACGATGACCGCGATCGTGAAGGTGCACTTCCCAACGATCGAGCAGCGCCTGCTCGACGACTGCGTCGCCAGCTTCTACGCCCTGCGCGAGGTCCACGGGCTGCGCAAGCGGCCCTCGACCAGCGAGCTCCTCGACTGGATCGCGGCGCTGCGACGGTCGGGCATCGACACCACATCGCTCAGCCTGCAGGCGCCCTTCCTCGGCACGCTGATCAAAAACGAGCGCGACCTCGAGACGGTCGCGGCCGCGGCCTCCGGCCGGCGACGCTAGCGGGCGAACACGATGCTCCTCGACCTGCTCTACGAGCTGCGCCGGCGCAAGGTGCCGGTGGGCACGCAGGAGTGGCTGGCGCTGCTGCGCGCGCTGGAGAAGGGGCTCCACGAGAGCAGCCTCACGGCGTTCTATCACCTCGGGCGCTCGCTGCTGGTCCACACCGAGGCGCACTTCGACGCCTACGACCAGGCCTTCGCCGTCGTGTTCAAGGGGATCGAGGGGGACGCCCTCGAGCTCACCGACGAGCTCGCCGCGTGGCTCGACGATCCGGCGATGCTCGCGTACCTCTCGCCGGAGGATCGAGCGGCCCTCGAAGCGCTGAGCCTCGACCAGCTGCGCGAGATGCTCGAGGAGCGGCTAAACGAGCAGCAAGAGCGACATGAAGGCGGTAACCGCTGGATCGGCACCGGCGGCACCTCGCCCTTCGGCAGCTCTGGCTACCACCCCTCCGGCGTGCGCATCGGCGGCGGCGGCGGCCGCAGCGCGGCGCAGATCGCCGCAGCGCGCCGTTTCCGCGCCTACCGCCAAGACCTGACCCTCGACGTGCGACAGCTGAAGGTCGCGCTGCGCAAGCTCCGCGACCTCCGCCGCGAGGGCTCGCGCCTCGAGCTCGACCTCGACGAGACGGTCGACGAGACCTGCAAAAACGCCGGCGAGCTCGAGCTGGTCTGGCGCCCGCCGCGACGCAACAACGTGAAGGTGATCTTGCTGATGGACGTCGGCGGCAGCATGACGCCCCACGCTCGCTCGATGAGCCAGCTCTTCTCGGCGGCGATGCAGAGCAAGCATTTCCGCGACTTCCACGCCTATTACTTTCATAACTGCGTCTACGATCGGGTCTGGGAGGACGCCTGGTTCGAGGAGGCGGTCACCGTCCCCGAGCTCTTGGCGCGCTATGGTGAGCAGTACAAGCTGATCCTCGTCGGCGACGCGACCGATCAGCGGCGTCG
>PDPC01000212.1 GCA_002747355.1 Pseudomonadota bacterium
CAGAACCGCCAGCATCTTCTCCTGCACATCGCAGGCGATGACCCGGCCGGTCGGGCCCACCATCCGCGCCAGATCCAGGGTGTGGAAACCCATGGCCGGCCCCAGTTCCAGAACGGTGTCACCGGCGGCCAAGCGCCCGGCGGTCAGACGCGCCGCCCCGTCCCAGAGCCGCCGCAGCGGCAGCAGAAAAAGGTAGCCCAGCCACCAGGGAGCCACCTTGGGAGAGGATTTCTTCATCGTTTCCATGGGCCCTGTCCTTTCATCTGAGTCATCGCTCACATATCATGATATTATGAGCGAAAGCTCACCTTATCTACTCGCGTTCCCGCTCCGACCGGCGGGGCCACCCAAAGCCATAACCGAATGAAAGAAAATTTTTTATGAAGAAGCCCAAAAGCCGCGACAACCCATCGACAACCAAGGCTCACATTTCCGGGAGCCCCACCCCCAAGCGCCGTCCCCGCCAGGAAAGAGCCCGCCTCACCTGCGAGGCCATCCTGGAAGCGGCCGGCCAGATCTTGGTGAGGGACGGTTATGCTCGGGCCAGCACCAACCGGATCGCCCGGAGGGCGGGCGTCAGCATTGGCAGCCTGTATCAGTATTTCCGGAACAAGGAAGAGATTTTCCTGACCCTTCTGGAGGACCATCGCCGGCAGATGCAGCCCCTCAAGGACCAGGCCCGCCGGGATCTGGAAAGCGGCCGACCGGCCGCTGAAGTGTTCCGCCGCAGCCTGGAAAGATCCCGGGCAATCCACACCGCGGATCCGGAACTGATGATCGCCATGGAAACGGAACTGTTCAGCCTGGCGGCCAAAAACGGCCTGGACAGCACCACCGCCGAAGAACAGTGGATTGCCGATGTGGGCGCCATCCTGACCGCCCGGCAGGACTTGCCGGATTCCTACCCGCGGGAACGGGCCTGGCTGGCCACCATCATGCTGGAGGCGGTCGGTCGGCAACTGGTGCACAGCCCCCCCGCGGGGCTGGACCTGGAGGCCGTGGTGGAGATGGTGGCCCGGGTCGGCGCTCTCCTGCTGCGCGAAGACCTGTGACCCAACCACACGGCCCCGATCAGCCCTACCCCATCACCCTTCCCCGGACGGCGTCCTGTTGATCAAGGGCGCCAGATAGGGCTTGTGCTCCTGAATCTCTTGGAACGTCAGGCCATGGATCTCATAGGGAAAGACCAGCCAGTCCTCGGTCTGGTGCTGGCGGAAATCCAGCTTCAGTTCCGTGGCCCGCAGGGAAGGGCGCTCCCACAGGGCCGCCAAGCGCACCTTCTGCGGCATGTT
>PDPC01000213.1 GCA_002747355.1 Pseudomonadota bacterium
AGAACGCGGTGCTGAGCGAAGTGACCGTGGTCTATCCCTGCACGCTGACCTTCCAGGTGTCGGTGCAGAGCCCGGTCTATCGAAACATCGACATCGAGGTGCGACTCTACACCCAGCAGGGATTCTCCAAGGCTGCCGTGCGCGACCGGGTGAAAGCCAACCTCGCCGCGATGTTCCGGGTGAGCGATCCCGACGGCACGCCCAACCCGTTGGTGGATTTTGGCTTCAACATCAAGGATGCCGACGGCAACCCGGTGGGCGAAATCGCCTGGTCCGACGTGTTCAACGTCATCCGAGATACCGAGGGAGTCCGCAAGATCGGAGACCGTCACGGTGACCTGAAGCTCAACGGCCTTCCCGCAGACGTGAAGCTCGGCATCAAGGAGTTCCCGCTACTCGGAACGGTCACGCTTATCGATGGCGACACCGGGGGGTATCTCTGATGCCCATCATCAACCCCAGCTTCGAGGACGGCGGCGCGATTCCCGGCGAAGCCGAGCATTGGACGCTGCTGACCGTGACGAACTTCGAACGCATCGCTGGTTTCGGCCCTTCGCCGCACGAGGCGTGGGAGGGATTCGAGCGGTGGTTCGAGCTGCGAGACGACTTCGACGAGGTCGCAGTCGCAATCGCCTTTTTCGATCCACTCGCCGAGGGCCACGAGGACTTCGAGGAGGCCTGGAGCAACGACATCTACCTCACCGAGCTTCCCGGCGGCCAGGTGGTAACCGCGCCGTTCGGTGGAGGGGCGGTCGAAGACATGGAGGACGGCTGGAGCAACGTGCCCTTTGCCACTTCCTGGGCCGAAGTCGCCGCGGTCACCGGGCAGTTTGACGGTGAACCACGTGAGGACTTCGAAGAGCAGTGGCGCTCGAACCAGGGCTACGCCCGGTCGTGGGCCGCCGTTGCGGCATCCACGGCGATGTTCGACGCGGGCGCGGACAGCAACGAGGACTTCGAAAACGACTGGACCGTAGCAATCACGATCTGAGGAGAGACGACATGGCCGAAGCTGACTGGACCTACCTGAACGACGGGCTCGACATCGCCACCGTGGACCGGGGCGTGACGGCGGGCATCGCCAGACCGCCTGGCGGTGGCAGATTCTTGTTCGCCTTCAACTCGCTGGCCTCGGTGGAGGGGGCAGTCGCGATCTTCGCCAACCTGGTGGACTTCGCTCCCATGGCCAAGGGCGCGTCCATTCGCGGCTGCATCCAGCGCGGCCCGAGCGGTGGCCCCACCGGCTTTTCGCCTTTCTTCTTCCTCTCCTGCCAGGGCAACTCGGTGGAATGGTGTCTTCCGGCATTCCCGACTCCGAGGGACCCGGGGCGCTCTTGGCATCGGGGGAGAGCTTCGCCCAAAGCACCTGGTTGCACCTGCGGCTCGACGTGATCGTCAACGACAACGGCGACGTGGTCCTCAAGGTCTTTCGCAACGACCTGTACGCCAACGCCCTGGGCACACCGCCTGATTGGCAGCCGGTCTCGGGCATGGCCGAGTTCATCGACGATCACGTGGGCATCAATAGCGGCAGCCAGCCCCTGACCTCGGGACGGGGAGGCTTCGGCTGCGCCTTCAAGGATGTCACCCGCCGCGCCTTCTTCGACCACCTCGAGCTGCTGAGGCAGGTCTGATGGAGCTTGGCGCCTTCGATAGCCGCCTCGGTCTGGGCCAGGGACGGATCCAACCCCAGGGTATCATCGCGCCGTCCGGCGATTACGTGTTCGTGCTCGGCGACGACGAACCGGGCAGGTTCTTCGAACTGGACATCGGAGACCGGGCAGAGGTGGTGCAGGACACCGACCTCACCTCGGTCGACTTGGTGCGAGCCTGGATGCGCCTG
>PDPC01000022.1 GCA_002747355.1 Pseudomonadota bacterium
GGGCGCCTGCTGGTAGCAAGCAACCGACGAGCAACAACCGCTGTGATTTCGCAGACCAGCGCGGCGACGGGAGGTAAGTTGGTCAGCGCTCTAGCGACATCTGACGCCCTTGACTTGCTCGTGTTGGGGCCGGCGGCGCCGCGATGCCACCCGTATCTTGCCGAACGCTGGAGGTTCAGGCGTCGTCCGGGACGTCATGGCCGCCCTCGAGCGAGGAGGCCTTGAAGTCTCGTAGGGCGGTCAGCGCGGCGAGGGCCGCCTTCTGCTGCTCACCGTCGGCGTTGGAGAGCGCGGCGATGCCCTCCTCGAGGGCCTTGATATCAGACTGCAGGCGCTCCCGCAGCGCCCTATGCATCCCCTTGAAGCCGCCCCAAAACTCCTGGAGCTGGTCTCCCTTGCGGAGGTCCCAGACCTCCTGGAGGTTGTCATACCGGATATCCCTCAGGTGCCGGCTGATCTTGAAGAGCGGCCCGGCGACCTTGTGGGTAAAGATGATGCTGAAGCCGGCGAGGACGAACGCGATCGCGACGCCGAAGCCGCCGAGGATCGCCAGGCGGATCTTGTCCTGGCGGTGTAGATCGGCCTGGACCTTGGCCACCTCGGCGTCGCTCATCGTCGCCAACGCCTTGACCTCGACGATGCGCGAGGCCTTGCGCATCTCGTCGTACCAGAAGTAGCCGAGGCCGGCGGTGAGCACGCAGGCGATCAGCACGATCAGCACCGTGAAGCGCAGCTGGAACTTGCGATCCAGCAGGTAGTTTCGAAGGTGTCTGCGATGGGCCATGACTCTCCTACTGGCGGCTCAGATACGATTGTACGATGTGCTGCTTGGCCCCGGTAGCCGCGCCTTTGATCAGGTCTTTGTAGATCCCGAACGCGTTGGCCGGGTTGAAGCCGCGAGCGGGCACCGCCGTCGAGGCTCCACCAGAATAGAACGCCTTCATGCTCTTGCCTGGATAGGTGGCGAGGTAGACGCGGATCGAGCAGCTCACGGTCACGCTCGCCCCGCGCTGCTGATGCGAGAGCGCGGTGATCGCGCCGTCGAGCATAAACCCCTTGATCTTGCGCCTGCGCAGCGCCGCGGCGCTCGGTCGGGAGCTGCCGCCGGTCCAGCGAGTGGCGACACCTTGCACCCTGGAGAACGCCTCGGTCAGCGCCGATGAGAAGACCTTCGAGAGCCGCTTGCCTCCCTTACCCGTCTTGTTGCTCATCGGGCCGACGGCCACGAAGAAGCGGGTGTTGGTGGCGAGGCCGGAGCCTCCCCCACCGTAGCTGCCGAGGCGCTGCAGGGCCTTCTGCGCCTGCGACTTGACGAAGCCGTTGGAGGTGCGGGCGATCAGCGCTTTCAGCGCCTTCTTCGCGCGCGGATCGCCGATCTGCCCCAGCGCCGCGGCGGCGACCCCTTGCACGGTCTCGTTCGAGTCGCGGAGCGTGGCCATCAGCGCGGGGACAGCGTTCTTCGCCCTCCCCGCGAGCTTGCCCAGCGTGATCGCGACCTGCAGGCGAACCTTGTAGGAGGGATCCGTCATCAGGATCTTGACCAGACGCCCGACGCGATCGGCGTGAGCCGAGCCGTCTCCGAGCAGCACGGCGAGAGCGAGCAGGGTGGCGACGAGGATGCGCATGCGAGTAGGGCCCATGGCTAACGCGACAGCGGGTCACTCCTTCGACGTGAGTGTCGCAGATTTAAGGCGGATGCTCTATGGCGACGTCACACGTCGCGTCGAAGAGGGTGACGCCGAGCACGAGGACGCGTTCAGCGCCGCGGCGCGTCTTCTATCCTCGCACTCCTCTGACTCGCTCTTCTGTCATCCCATTCACACCGCATCGGCGCTGCGGTGACCTTTGGCCAGGTCGACATAGCTAAAACCAGGCCAGCTCGTCATCGCGGCTGGGTCGCTCGTGCCCAAGAGCCATCTCTCGCGCGCTCCCTCCTTCGCGGGAGCCTGGCGGTCTGCGTCCGAGCGGTCGGCGATGCTCGAGCCGGGAGCGACGCGCGCTCGACGTCGCGAATCATGAGGCGTCCAACCTCCACAGGCCCCTCTGACACGATCAGGTGACGGCCAGATCGGCTGGCCGTGGGTATCCTACATGTAGGTTTTTTGACTTCATCGCGACATCGTCGGACGATCACCTGCGCCAACCGAGCGCCACGGAGTCTTCGAACGATGTCGGAACGACGAGCCACGCACCGCTTCACGACCCACGTCCCCGTCAAGGTGGACTCTGCTACCCACGGGATCAGCTACTGCATCGCCCGCAACGTCTCCGAGAGCGGCATCTTCCTCGAGACCCGCGAACCGCTCCCCATCGGCTCGATCGTCGAGGTCTGGTTCGAGGCGGTGGGTAACGCTACGCCGATCATCGCTCGTGGTGAGGTGAAGCATCACTTCTTCCTCCACTACAACGGAGAGACGCGGACGAAAGCGCTGACCGGCATGGGAGTCCGCTTCACCCGCTTCGACGCCCTCGAGCAAGAGGAGCTGCCGGAGTGGGCCTTCGGTGTGGCGCCAACGCCCCTGCACTGACTCTCCTCGAGGGCGCAAAAGTGGACACCGACGTCCACGGTTGATACGTCCATGTGCAGACTGCGTGAAGAGCGCCGAACGCGAGGAACCATGGACAGCCCCTCTCACCGTCCCTACACAGGTCCCAACGCAGGTCCCAACGCGGTACGTAAAAGGAGGCGCCGCCCCGAGCAGGCCGCGTCCGACACAGACCGGCCACAGCCGCCGGCCTGGGCGCGTCTGATCGGTCAAGTCGTGCGGCTGCTCTGGCGGCTGCTGCTCTTGCTGATGGTTCGCGCTTGGCCGCTGCTGCGGCTGGCCGCCACCCACGCCTGGATCGGGTGGCGACAGGTTGGCTTTGAGGTGGTAGACGACCTGCCGCCGCTGCTGCGCGGCGCCCTCGGCGCGCTGCGAGGGCTAGCCCGCGCCATCTGGCGCCGTGGGCTCCAGCCCTTCGCTCGCCGCCGGCTGCTGCCCCTCGCTCGGGCCGCGACGCTCCCCGCCGCGCTCGTCGGCGCCGTCGCCGCCGGGGCGATGCTCCTCCATCACGTCGACGCTCCGGCCTCGCCGAAGGTCGCGCGCAGCGAGGCCGACCGCAACGCCGTCCTGGCCACCGAAGACCCTTTCCACCAGGCGAGCCCCCGCCTCGACGCGACCAAGCTCGAGCAGCTGCGGCTGGCGATCATCGGCTCAGACGCCGCGGCGCGCGAGACGGCGCTGGCGCGCTTGGAGGTCACGACCCTCGCCGACGCCACGCTGCTCCACGAGGCGCTGCTTCGCCGTACGAAGGTCTCGGCGGCGGGGTATAAGAGCGTCCTACGCCACGTCGGGGCGCACGTCCCGGACCACCGCGGTCGCTTCCCGCAGAAGCGAAAGACCAAGGGGCTCGACTGGCTCGACGCGCTCCAGGACCACCGCGCCGCCCCCCGCCTGGCCAAGGCCCGTGACGAGGCCCTCTACTCCGTCGCCATCGCCCGAGCGCTGGTCAAGACCAAGCGCCCCGAGGCGGCGACGTCGTTGCTGCGCTTCGCCTATCGCCACAACGGCGCCTTCCGCGACGAATGTGGTCGGCTGCTACGTGAGCTTGGCGACGACGCGGTGCCCGGGCTGGTCCGCGCGCCGCTGATCGACGATCCCCTCGCCTATCGAATCGCGCGCTACGCGAGCTACCAGCTCGACCGAATGAACCGCGCCCGCCCCGAGCTCGCGCTCCGCAGGGCAGCCTCTCACGAGCTCCGCGCCGAGCTGCTCCACGCCTATGGAGAGGCGCGCTCGAACGCCGCTGTACGGGCGGTGGTCCGCTACACGGGCGACCTCCACCCGCGGGTCCGCCGCGCGGCTCGCTGGGCGACGCTCCGCTACGCCAGCGGCCGCAAGCCCCAGGCGCGGAAGCGACGACTGAAGCTCGCCGGGGGCAAACATACAGCGCGTGCGCGCTCGCTCTACTACACCTACCGTCAGCTCGTGCACCATCAGCTCGCGCTGCGCTACGCCCAGGTCCGCCGAAAGGCCACGTCCAGCAAAACGCCCCCCCCCTCCGCCGAGGAGCTGAGCAAGCTCAAGAGCGAAAACGACGCTCGTGGCCTCGCGGTGAAGCTCTTCGCGCTCCAAGACGCCGAGCGCCGCTCTCGCGACGAGGAGCGCCTGCGCAAGGCCCTCGCCCGCGCGTCCAAGGGAGAGTTCCAGCTCGCCGTAGGCACCTTCGACCGCGTCCTCTCCAAGGACCCTGAACACCCGCAGCGGGCCGCCATCGCCGAGATCTACCTGCGTGTAGGTCAGCGCGAGCTCCGCGGTGGGCGCTACGCCAAAGCCGCGCTGGCCTTCGCCAAAGCCCTCTTGCTGCTTCCCGCCAACGATCCTCGTCGAACTCGGCTCCGCGGTCTGCGGCTCCTCGCCGAGGCCCGACGCGATGGCGGCAGCTCCGCCGAGTGGCGCCTACGACGAGCGCTGACGCTGGCCCCTGGGCTGGAGCAAGCGCGGCAGCAGCTCAACAAGCTCGAGTCACGGCAAGGCACGACCACCACCATCGCCGCTACGAGCGCCGGCCTCGCAGGAGCAGGGCTTTTGTTGCTGCTCATCACGCTGCGACGCCGTCGCAAGCGGAGCGCCTCCTCGTGAGCCCCGAGAGGACCCGCGGCCGAGGCCTCTTCATTGCCCTCGAAGGGATCGACGGCAGCGGAACGACCACCCAGGCTCGTCGCCTCACCGCCGCCCTCGACACGCGCGGTGAGCGAGCCCACTTCACCTTCGAGCCCACAGATCAACCGATCGGCAGGCTGCTGCGCCAGGTCCTACGCGGCGAGCACCAATGCGCCTCGGCGACGATCGCCCTGCTCTTCGCCGCTGATCGTCTCGAACACGTGCGAGGCGAGGTGGAGCCTTATTGCAGCGCTGGCACCCACGTGATCGCCGACCGCTATGTGCATTCGTCTTTGGCCTATCAGAGCCTGGACCTCCCGTTGTCCTGGGTCAGCCAGCTCAACACACACGCCCCCGCGGCAGACTTGACCATCTACCTCCGGGTCTCCCCGGAGGTCGCCGCAGAGAGGCGGCGTATCCGGGGAGAACCGGACGATCTCTTCGACGCCCTGGAGTCACAGCGGCGCATCGCGGCGGCCTACGATCAGCTGCTCGGCAGAGCGCCAGGGCAGATCGAGCGACGCGGACGCGGGGAGCTCCACCATCGTGTGGCGGTGGTCGATGGCGACCGTGATCAAGAGACGATCGCCGCCAACCTCTCCGAGCTCCTCGACGCCGAGCTCTCGAGACACCAGGGATCGGAGTAGCCGATGCTGCAAAAGAAGTCGCCTCTCCTGCTCGCCTCGCTCCTCGCCTTCGCCGGCTGCGCGACGACGAGCCAACCCCGCAGACACGTCGACAGCGACGACAACTTTGCGCTCAACGCCAAGGCCGGCGCCGGCAAGGACAAGCTCTCGGGGATCAAGGCGATGAAGCGTCGGCCGCGGGTCGACCCTCGCACCCCAAACCTGCTGGTGCGTCTCGCCGACGGCCGTGAGGCGATCTCCCGCGCCGCGCTGCGCCAGTTCATGCAACAGGGGGCCCAGCGCTTCATCCAGAACGTCCGGGTACGCCCTACGTTTCGCAAGGGTCGCTTCGCTGGGTGGCGGGTGCTCGCCTATGTGGGCCCCGGAGATCTGAGGCGAGGCGACATCGTGCAGCGCATCAACGGCCGCGCGATCGAGCGACCTGGTCAGGTGATGGCCGTCTGGAGCACGCTCGCCGAGCGCGACACCCTCGTGGTCGAGCTTGTGCAGCGGGGCAAAGCGAGGGTGGTCACGCTGCCGATCGTCGACGCGTCGCCGAGCCAGCCCTGACCCTCCGTGGCGGCCTCCGCGCGAGGGTCCAAGAGGTCGAAACTCCACCCTGTTTTCAGCCTGCTACAGGCTTCCATTTGCCTGCGGCAGGCGTTAACATCGCCAGCGCTGGCTAGCATCGCCAGCGCTGGCTAGCATCGGCTGGATACGACGACGAGAGGACTGCGAGGACGGATGATTCCCTACGACCGACTCTGCGAGGCGCTCGATCGCTTCAACCGTCAACGGCGCGGCGAAGAGGTCGCGGAGCCCGAGGCCGCTGTGGCGCCCCCTCCTCCCCCCGTGGCCCCTGACGGCGTCGCTCAAGGCGCTGCCGAGGGCCTGGCCGAACCTGAGGCCCAAGCCTTGGCGTACGTCGAACCTCAGCCCGAGGAGGCAGCAGTCGACGAGGGCATCGAGCAGGTGGTCGCCAAAGAGCCCATCGAGGCCAGCGGCGTGGAGCCCGAGGCCTACGCCCAGCAGGCGGCCCAGCTCGACCCGGCCTACGCCCAGCAGGCGGCCCAGCTCGACCCGGCCTACGCCCAGCAGGCGGCCCAGCTCGACCC
>PDPC01000103.1 GCA_002747355.1 Pseudomonadota bacterium
TCGTCGGTTGCGTGCTACCAGCAGGCGCCCTCCTCGCTCCTACGCCGTGATGCCGCATCCTTCGCGCAGCTCGGTCCGGTAAGCGGATCAGCGCTCTAGCTCGTCGTCCGGTCTCGATCGCTCCCCCGATCCCTCGCGCGATCGAGCACGTTGTCTTACATGACTGTTTTTGCCCTAGAACTTCGGGTATCATCGTTCTCGGAGGGTGGTCCTCGCTCGGCACGCGACCTGCTGCAGCTGGTGAAAGCCCCCCAACGAAAGCCGGAGAGCCCTATGAAATGCCCCCGCTACCGACTGCCCATCGCCCTCGGCATCCTGCTCAGCGCCTGCGGTGGCGAGGGGACGCCCTACACACCAAATCCGGACAGCGGCGGCGTTCTTCCCAAATGGGAGAACAAGACCCCCGCGCTCTACGTCGCCTCCCCCAGCGAGCTCGCCGTCGGCGATGAGATGACGATCCTTGGCAAGGACTTCATCGACGGCGTCCATGGCTCGATGACGGTCCGCTTCTTGGGCACCTTCTTCGACGACCAGGGCAACAACCACGCGGTGGACTACACCACCAACGCCAACCCCTCGAACACGACCAAGGTGCGCTGGCGCCTCTTCCCCAACGTGGTCTTTCACCCGCAGGGTGATCGCCTCGGCCGCTTCGTCGGTCAGCTGACGGTGACCAACACCGGGTTCGACGGCAGCCAAACGACCTCCACCGGGCTGCCCGTGACGATCGACATCAAACCCTCGATCATTCCTCGCATCGTGCGGCCAACGAACGTCGCCTGCGGTAACGCGGTGATCACCGACACCCGCGAGGGGCAGCCGATGGCCTTCACCGCCGAGGTGATCGGCCTACGCGAAGGTACCGCGGACACGCCCCTGACCTTCCACTGGACCTTCATGTTCGAGCATTGGGACGTCGCCTTCAGCCACGGCAGCTTTGATCCGAGCTCGGTGATCCCCAAGAGCGGAGCGATGCTGATCACCGACGAGGTGACCCAAGGTCGCGCCTCGGTGGTGCAAGACGGCGGCACCAAGAACATGCTGCTGAAGATCGGCGAAGACCTGCTCGGCACGACGCGGCTGAAGTCGCTCAAGACCAAGCAGATCCCCCCAGGCGGCAACAACATGCCGATCAGCGTCAACGTCGCCGTCGTCGACTCCGCCGGTAAGAGCGCCCGCCTCTCGCTGACGCTGACCATCCATAGGATGGCCGACATGATCTACAACGAGAACGATCGCATCGCCCAGCGCTACCAGCCAGTGCAGGTCACCGACTGCATCCCCGGCGGCAACATCGGCCGCGACTCGAGCTACCATGAGACCCAAAGCGAGTCCCGCGCCCGCTCCATGGGCTTCAACTACAACGCGCAGGTCGGGGTCACGATGGGCTTGCCCAGCAACCCCTTCGCCCTCGGCGTCAACTTCTCGGCCGGCTTCGGCGTCAACATCAACGAGACCCTCTCAACCGATAAGAGCCAGTCGCTGAACCTCTCGGGGCATATCCTGCCGGGGATGTATGGCGTGTTCTACCGCCAGACGACCAAGATCGAGCGCATCGCGCGGCTCGTCGGCTGGACCGCCTGCGGTGAGTCGGTGGATCTTGGCGAGGCGATCCTCACCGACTGGATCTTCACCCCGGACCTCGCCACCGGCCCGACCTGCGTCCCACCGAGCAACCTCCCCGCCGCACAGATCTTCGACACCTGACACCGGGATCTTCGAGGTCTTCAACACCTGACACTCTTCAACACCTGACACCGGGGTCTTCGACACCTGACACCGGGGTCTTCGACACCTGACACCGGGAGCTTGGGCCGAAAGCCGCTGTGACCGACCTATTCGCGAACGAGCGCGCCAGCGTCGATCGCGGCGCGCAGAAACGCGGCTGTCGCGCCATGGCCGGGACGCTCGGCCTCGAGCACGCCGCGGATTGGGCCACCGAGCAGCGCCAGATCGCCAATCAGATCGAGCAGCTTATGGCGCCCAGGCTCGTCGGCAAAGCGAGGCTCGCCGAGTGGTTGGTCGGCGTCGAAGAG
This sequence comes from Pseudomonadota bacterium, assembly GCA_002747355.1. Classification (GTDB taxonomy): domain Bacteria; phylum Myxococcota_A; class Polyangia. The sequence goes on from PDPC01000103.1 coordinate 2,037, forward strand.
CAGCGCGCACTCTAGCGTGGCACCGCGGATCAACCCAGCCCGTCGTAGGGCCTCGAGCTCTTCGACGAAGCCGAAGGTGCGCGCAGGCGCGATCTCGGCTCGGAAGGTCCCCACATCACCAACGTCCCAGCCCATGCGTTGCGTGCCAATCAGCGGATGGTCGAAGACGCTGGTGGCGCTGAGACGACCGTGGTCCGCCGGCGCGAGCCTGTAGCGAGCGCCGCGAGCTCCTTCCCATGCGAAAGAGCCAGCCACCCGCCAGGGGCGACCTGGCGCCTCCGGGCCATCTCCCAGCAGCTCGCAGTAGGGTAGTGCGCTACCATCGGCGATCGGGAGCTCTGGCCCGTCTACAGCGATGCACGTCTCCCAGCGGCCAAGCCCCGCGCAGGCCGCCAGAGCGTGCTCGACGGTCGACAAGGTGCGCCCACTCTGCGCGCGCAGCGTGGTCCGCCGCGCGCCACATACCACCGCCTCCAAGGAGGCGTCAAAGCGCTCCTCAGGCGCGCTGTCGCGACGCCAGAGGGTGATCCCAGCGGTGGTCCGGCGGCAGAGCACCACCTCCGTCGCCGCTCCAGTGTGGAGCCCGAGGCCAGCGAGTCGTGGCTCTGCCATGAGAGGGCGCCACGAAACCGCGGCGCAGAGAGTCAGCCCTGGGTGTAGAAGAGCGTGATCGTCAAGCAGTGAAACTCGCGATCTGAGCTCTGGGTGACGGTCTTGTCGATGACCGTCAGCTCGGGATGGTCACGTAGCCAGGTCGTGATCCGCTGACCGAGCTCTTCACGCTCTTTGGCCTTGGTCGCCGAAAAGACCTTCAGCCCGCTGAACGTCGCCATCATCGGCCTCCGGTGAGCAGCTCCGCAGAGCTCCGGGCAATCGGTGCTTGTTTCCCAAACACCAGCACTCGACCATTAACCTAGCTGGACTAGCACGCCGCCTCCATCTTTGTAAAGCCTCGGAAAAGGCGACGACTTTGCTGGCCAGACCTGAGCCAAAGGCGCAACGCTTCGTTGACATGCTGGATGGAAACTCGCTATAACGCAGCGGGTTTTCACCGTGTTGGTCACCGACCTCGCACAAGTAACGTTCCGCGTACCACAGCCGGCCGCGGAAGCTGTAAGCAACCTGCTCACCGAGCTCGGAAGCGGTGGTGTCGAGCAGCGCGATGGCGAGACCCTCGACGCGCCGGCCGACGATCGCGTCGAGCTCCGAGTCTGGCTGCCCAGCTCCGACGTCGAAGGTCACGTCAAGGCGATCAAGCGCCTCCTGGCGTCTCTTCGCGAGATGGGGGTCGAGGTCGACCCCTTCGCTTGGGAGAGCGAGGAGGCTGACCCGGACAGCTGGGTCGACGCCTACAAGCGCCACTTTCACGTCGCCCGTATCGGCCGCCGCTTCGTCGTCAAGCCGAGCTGGGACCAGCACGCCCCCGAGCCCAGCGACCTGATGATCGAGCTCGATCCGGGGATGGCCTTCGGCACCGGCCTTCACGCCAGCACGAAGCTGGTGATGCACGCCCTCGAGCGGATCGCGCGACTCTGCCCGACGCCCCAGTCCGTCGTCGACCTCGGCTGCGGCACGGGGATCTTGGCCATCGCCACGGCCCGCCTCTGGCAGGTCTGTACGATCGTGGCGATCGACAATGATCCCATCGCCGTCGCCGTCGCCCGCGAGAACATCGAGCGTAACGGCCTCTCCGATCGTATCGACGTCCGCGAGGGCTCCGCAGAGCACCTCGAGGGGCGCTACAGTCTGGTGCTGGCGAACCTCTCCTACGACGTCCTCTCGCGCCCGAACGTCCAGACCACCCTGGCGGGTCGTCTCGACGACTTCGGACGCCTGGTGCTCAGCGGCCTGCTCGGCGAGCAGGCCAAAGAGCTGAGCCTGCAGTACACCCGCGACCTCTCCCTCGAGCCCGAGTACAGCGAAGAGGAGAGCGGCTGGCGAGCGCTGCTGCTGCGCGTCCGGGCCTGACCCGCCCTTGACGCGCTCGGCCTCCGCTCGCCGTGTCTTCCTCTCCATTCCGCTGCCCTCCGAAGGCGACGCGCTGCGGCTCGACGGTCCGGATCATCATCACCTCACGCGCGTGCTCAGGCTCGACGCCGGCGCAGCGCTGCTCCTGGTCGACAGCGACGGCTGGGCCGCCGAAGCCGAGATCATCGAGGTTCGCAAGCGCGAGCTTCGGCTCCGTCTCTCGCCGCGACAGAGGCTCCCTGCGCCACCCCTGCCTCGGCTCAGCCTGCTCCACGGGGTGGCCCGTGGCGGTCGCTCGGAGCTGGTGCTGCAAAAAGCCACCGAGCTCGGCGTCGATCGGCTGTGTCCGGTGCTCTGCGATCGCTCCGTCGCGCGACCACGAGAGGCCGAGAGCAAACGGGTGCGCTGGCTCGAGGTCGTACGCCAGGCGGCCCGGCAATCGGAGCGGACGCGGCTGCCCGAGGTCTCGGCACCACAGCCCCTCTCCGAAGCGCTGATGGTCGCTCGAGGGCGGCGGGAGCTGCGCCTGGTCGCCGCCCTCGGCGGCCAGCCCCTGAGCAGCCACGTCGAGCCCCTCCGCGAGGCCGAGGCCGTGACCCTGCTCGTCGGCCCCGAGGGCGGGCTGACGGAGAACGAGGTCGCGCTCGCTCGACGGGAGGGCTTCGCGCCCGTGAGCCTCGGCCCCCAGGTGCTGCGCAGCGAGACGGCGGCGCTCACGCTGCTGGCCCTGGTGGCCTTCGCCAGCGGCCGCCTCGACTAGGAGCCCCCACACGACAACGTGAACGATCGCGGGTCCTGGACGCCGCTGGCTTCGTAGCTCGTCGTACGACGCCCTCAAGCGCGGTGGATCTTGCCTTTATAGAGCAACCCAATATAGTGGTCAGGATGTCCGACCGACCGCCTACGGCCAGCCCCGTCGAACACGACGGCGCCTCGCTCCCGACGGGCTCGGCGGCGGACGCCAAGCCGATGGCAACCAAAGACGAGCCCCAGCGCATGAGGAGCTTCGACCAGCCTGACCAGGAAGGCCCAAAGGTCTATGTGGTCGGCATCTGGCGGCGGCTGCTCGCCGGGCTCGTTGACACCGTGGTGCTGCTGCCCGTGCTCGCCGCTGGCGCCTACCTCGCCTCGCGAGTCGCGGGCATGCCCCTGACGCGTCTTGGGAACCTCCACATCGAGACGATGCTCGAGCTTTTCCTCAAAGGAGGCCTGGCCTTCTACGGCGTGCTCGCGCTGGCGGTGGCGCTGACCATGCTCTATGCGTTCCTCTTCGTCGCCATCAGCGGACGCACACCGGGGCTGAAGCTCTTGCGGGTACGGGTAATCAACGTCTATGGCGAACGCCCCGAGTGGTGGCGCGCGTGCTTGCGTTGCGGGGGCTTCGTCATCGGACTGCTCCTCCTTGGCCTAGGGCTGCTCTGGATCGGCTTTGACCGACACAAGCGAGGTCTGCACGACTGGCTCGCCGGCACCTACGTAGTACGGCAACAGATCGGCTCAGGATAGAGCGGAGCGAGGGATACGATGAGTTCCAGGCTCAGCTCGATGCTAGTGCAGCAAGGCCTGCTGGACGTCACCGACCTGCAAGACGCGTTCACGCGCCAGGTGGTGCGCGGCGGTGCGCTCGACACCATCTTGCTCGAGCGAGGTCTCGTCGACGAAGACGTCCTCCTCGCGCTCTTGAGCAAGGTCGCCGGGCTCACCCCGATGACCCCGGACCTCCTCGAACGCATCGACGCCGAGGTGGCCGCCGAGGTGCCCAAGGAGACCGCAGAGCGGCTGGGCATCTGCCCGATCTCCCTCTCCCACGGCAAGCTCCATGTGTTGCTCGACGACACGAGCGATCACGTCGCGCTCGAGGAGCTGGCCTACGAGCTGGGAGCGAAGCTCCACGCCTGCGCCTCCACCGAGATCCGCGTGCTCCAGGGGCGACAGCAGCTCTATGGCAGTAAGCTGCCTCGACGCTTCGCACAGCTGCTGGGCAAGCTCGGCGAGCGACCGCCCCTGGCGGCGTCGCTCCGCGGCGGTGCGACCAAGGCCTTCAGCACCGAAGGCGCCTCGTCTCTCGAGCCGGTCAAGCGCTCTCCCTCCCATGCCGGCTTCATCCCCCTCCAGACCCTCGATGACCACATGCCAGAGGCGGGAGATGAAGCGCGCCCCTCGGAAGAGGACGTCGCTGAGGAGCCATCGTCGACTGGCAGCGAGATCTCGGAGACACCACCCCCAGCCGAGACCTTCGTCGAAGACGATACCCCCATCGAGCCGACGGCAAGGGCGCGGGACACGCCGGTGGAACCCGACACATGTGAGGACGCGCCCCGCGACGAAGACCCGGCTGTGCAAGACCCGGCTGTGCAAGA
>PDPC01000104.1 GCA_002747355.1 Pseudomonadota bacterium
CCATCGCCGCGCTGGTCTGCGAAATCACAGCGGTTGTCGCTCGTCGGTTGCTTGCTACCAGCAGGCGCCCTTCTCGCTCCTACGCCATGATTCCGCATCCTTCGCGCAGCTCGGTCCGGTAAGTTGATCAGCGCTCTAGCCTCCACCCCTACACATGCCTTCCGCCCCGAATGGCCTCCCGCCCCGAAGGCTCCTAACGCAGCCGGCGCGCGTCACCAATGCGGATCGTGACCTTCTTGGCGTCGAAGTATTCCGCTAAAGGGATCGCAAACTTGCGGCTCTGACCGACGAGGGTCTTGAAGGCGGGGGCGTCAATACTCTCATGTTCGCTCAGGTAGTCGCGGAGGTTCGCCTCGAGCGTGGCGATCGCGTCCGGGTGAAAGAGCAGATTGCCGACCTTCACCAGCTGCCCTTGGTCGATGAGCAGCTTCTGGGCGGTAGCGGCGTCTTGGGTGGTGCAGTCGAGCAGCTCGTGAAGCTCGGCGTCTCTGGGGGCTTGGAGTCTCCGCTCCAGACAGAGCTCGGTCATCCGCTTGGCCAGCGGCTCGATCGCTTCGCCAGCTCTGACCTCGTGATCGGGGCGACGTACGAGGTCCTGGTCAATCGTGATCTCGCCGCGTCTCTCCAAGCGTGCCATCAGCGTAAAGACGAGCTTTGGCTCGAGCGACGCCCCCAGACGCGTGCGCAGCTCCTCACGACCGACGCCACGCTCGAGTGGCTGCTTGTCGTGAAAGAGGTCTACCAGCTGGAGCGTCCGGGCTTCGAGCGCCTCGAGCGGCTCTCGATGGATCAGGGCGCTGCGCTCTTTGTCGTAGCGGGCGACCTCACCTTTCGACAAGAGCTCGCCGATCAACGTGTCGAGGCGCTTCGGCGTGATCGGCAGCCGACCGGCGAGCTGATCGCGATCGAGACCGCGATGACCTTCCGCGAGCACCTCGAGAGCCAGCCGCTCGCGTGGCTCGGCATCGCGCATCCGCGCCACCAGAGCGATCGCCTCTTTGTCGCGCGGTCGCAGTCGGCGCGATCGCACACGCAGCACGGTGCCGCCGCCGAGGGTCGTGCCATAGTTTTGCTGCTTGACGAAGCCGCGGAGGATGAAGCGATCTCCCGGCAGCGAGATCACGGGCTTGTCGAAGCTGAGCTGCGCGAGCGCCTTCTCGCCGGGCTCGAGCGTCTTGTCCTCGAGCAGCACGCAGGAGGCCTCCTGCTGCCTGGTACCCAGATGAAAGAGCACCTTGGTACGTGCCTTGAGGGGTCTCTTCTGCTCCGGGAGCAGTGAGATCTCGGCGTCGAGGATCGACGAGGCCTCGAAGGTCTTGGGGTGAGCGAGCACTTCCCCGCGGGCGACCTCCTGGCGATCGGCGCCGCCGAGGTTCACCGCCGTGCGCTGGCCGGCCAACGCCTGTGGCTCCTCTTGGCCGTGGACCTGGATCCGCCGCACCGTCGCGGTCACCTCCGAGGGCAGCACCTCTACATGATCGCCGGTCTTCAGGCTGCCCGATAGGAGCGTCCCAGTGACCACCGTGCCGAAACCCTTGATCGTGAACACGCGGTCGAGCGGGAGGCGCAGCAAGCCGCCGCGCTCCCGATCGGGGCAGTCTCTCGCAAGCCGCTCCAGCGTCGCGGTCAGCGTGTCCAAGCCTTCGCCGCTGTGGGCCGAGCAGGGCACGATCGGCGCACCTTCCAAGAACGTGCCCTCGAGGGCGCCGCGGAGGTCGTCTTGCACCAGCTCACGCCACTCCAGATCGACGAGGTCGACCTTCGAGAGCGCGACGAGGCCGCGCTTCACACCGAGCAGCTGACAGATGTCGAGGTGCTCGCGGGTCTGCGGCATCACGCCCTCATCGGCGGCGACCACGAGCATCACCAGGTCGATGCCCCCGGCGCCAGCGACCATGCTCTTGATGAAGCGCTCATGACCCGGCACGTCGACCACGCCGAAGCGCAGGCCCGGCAGCTCGAGGTGGGCGAAGCCGAGCTCGATGGTGATCCCCCGCTTCTTCTCTTCGATCAGCCTGTCGGTCTCGATGCCTGTCAGCTTGCGCACGAGCGCGGTCTTGCCATGGTCGATATGACCGGCGGTGCCAAGGATCAGCGAGCGCATGGGTTCACCATGATGACGTGGGGCGCCGCCAGCTCGTTGGTGGGCGAGCGAGGTAGCGCGAGCAGGCCAGTGATCACGTCTGCCGACGAGGCGACGCGTTGGCGACGACGGGTTTAGAAATCCTCTTTCGGCTTCCAGGCGCCGTACGCCTTGAGTGATTGGATCGCGAGCTGTCGGCTCGAGTCACCGGGGCGCGCGATCTCGAGGAACCTCTTGAAGGCGGCGATGGCGATGGACTTCATCTTTTGCTCCTCAGCCAGGCGCCCGAGGTTGAAGTGGGCATCGGGCCACCAGCTGTCGGCCTTGCTGCCGAGCTTGGTCGCCGCTTTGAGGTATCTCATCGCCGCGGCGACGTTACGCTTGTCGTCATGAAGCCGACCCAGCCGGTATTGCGCCTCGCCGAGCTTGGGGTCGGCGGCGATCGCGCGCTGGAACGAGGCCATCGCCAGGGTCTCCTTGTTGAGGTCCGCCAGCGCGATCCCCATAAAGAGGTGCGCCTCAGCGGACCTTGGCCGCTGCTTGATGATGCGCTTGAGCTCCTTCAGCGCGGCCTTCACCGCCCCACCGCGGACCTGCAGCCGCGCCATGTAGAGGCGCAGCTCGAAGCGCTTGGAGTCGAGCTTCAGCGCCCGCCGGTAGGCGTCGATCGCGGCGGCCAGCCGCCGCAGCCGCTCGTAGATCTTCGCCTGGATCACGTAGTAGTCGGCCTTCTTGTCGCGGCTCAGGGCGCGCGTGATCTCGCCGAGGGCCTCGCCCAGATCTCCCTCGAGCAGCCGCGCGTTGGCGCGCAGGGCGCGCGCATCGGCGAGGTAGCGTGGCTTGTTCAGCAGCGCGTTGGCCTGGTTGAGCGCCTTCTTCCACTGGCCAGCTTTGACGAAGGAGAGCCCAGCGGCCAGATGCAGCTGCGAAGTCGGCCTCCCCGTGCGGAGCGCCTTATCGTAGGCCAGCGCCGCCTCTCTGTACCTTTTCTGCAGAGCGTAGACCGCGCCGAAGCCTGCCGAGAGGCCCGGGTAGTTGCGGTCTCGCTGCTCGAGCTGCTGGTACTTTTTCAGCGCCTGCGCGAGCTTCTTTTCAGCGACAAACGTGCTGGCGAGGTTGAAGAGCGCTACGTTGAGCTTGCCGTCGAGCTTGATCGCCTCTTCGAAGCGGGCTCGTGCCTGGGGATACTCAAAAATGGCGAAATGCAGCTCGCCGATCGCGTTGACGACTCGTGCGTCCCTGGGCAGCTTCTCGCTCGCGCGCTTCAGCGTGGCGAAGGCCTCGCTGGACTTCTTTCGCGCTAGCTGCACCTGCGCCAGAGCCTTGTAGGCCTCGAAGTACGTCGGGTCGAGCTTGAGCGCTTCCTCGTACTGCTTGATCGCCGCGCTGTAGGCTCGCACCGAACCTTCCACATGCCCCATCGCCAGCCGGATCTTGGGGTTGGTCGGCGCGCGCTCGAGGATCGCGACCAACGCATCACGCGCCTCGGTGGGCTTGCCCAGCTGCAGCATCGTGTCAGCGAGGAGCATCGAGATCTCGATGTTCTGAGGCTGAATCGTCTGTGCGCTGTGGAAGTGGTCGCTGGCCTCCTTGACCTTCCCCGCGGCCATCAACAGCTTGCCGACGCCGAGCTGGGCGCGGGCGTTCTTGGGGTCAATCTTCAGCGCCGCCTGGTAGAGCGTGCGTGCTTCGTTGGTCTCGCCTCGCCTCTGCGCGAGCATCGCCCTGTAGACGTTCAGATCGCTGATGTCGCGCGTGCCCAGCCGCCCCTTGACCATCGCGCCAACCCGCTCGAGCCGCGTCTTTGCAGCCTCGAGCTTGCCGTCGGCGATCTCGAAGCCCGCCTTGAGCAGGAGCGCTCCGCCGTGATGTGGGCTCACCTTCAGCGCCTTGTCGATCAGCTTGCGTGCTGGCTTGTCACGCTTGGTCGCGACCTCGAGCTTCGCGAGGCTGTAGAGCGCCCCGGTGAGCTTGGCGTTGGACGCCAGCGCGCGCTTGAAGGCCGCCCGCGCCTCTTGTGGCTTCCCCTTCGCCACATAGGCCCAGCCGAGGTAGAGCGAGGCCAACGCGTCTTGGGGCTTCTGATCGGCGCATTTTTTCAGCGCCTTGATCGCCTGAACGTGGTTTCGCGCCAGCTTCAGCAGCGCGCGTGCCACCTGCAGCTCTTGGGGGGGGTGTTCGGTCTTGGCCAGCTTCTTCAAGATCGCCCGCGCCTTGCTGGTCTTCTTGACGCGGAAGCGCACCACCCACGCGACGTAGGCTTGAGCCTGTAGGGCCTGGGGTACAATCGTCTCGTCGAGCATCTTCGTCGCGTCGGCGAGCCGCTTGACGGCGTCGCGATAGCCGGTATAGGTGTCGCTCAGCAGCGCTCTCTTGCCCTCGTCGAGGGCCACCTCGCCCGGGCTCTTTTGGGTCTCATTGCTGAAAAACGAGATCACCAAGACCACGCCGCCGATCAGCGCGACGAGGCCAACGCCGGCGCCAATCAGGACGCCCTTGCTGGGCAGTCGGCTACGCTCTCGGATATCGACCGGCGCGTCGACATCGCCTGCGATGTCCTCGGTGGGCTGTTCGACCCCATCGGGGGCCTCGAAGCGAATGATCTCCTCATCTGGCGGTTTCGGTGCGACGAGACCGGCCTCGATCGCCGGCCCGCCTTGGGTTGGACCCGGCAGATCGATCACACCTCCGGGCAGACCGCTCTCCGAGGGCGTCGGCAGGTCGAGGCCCGATGGGGCCGGCAGGTCGATGGCCCCCGAGGGCGCAGGGAGGTCGATGGCGGTCGACGGCGCGGGGAGGTCGATGCCGCCCGCGGGGGCGGGGAGGTCGATGCCGCCCGCGGGGGCGGGGAGGTCGACGCCGCCCGCGGGGGCGGGGAGGTCGACGCCGCCCACAGGCGCAGGGAGGTCGACGCCGCCCGCGGGGGCGGGGAGGTCGACGCCGCCCACAGGCGCAGGGAGGTCGACGCCGCCCACAGGGGCAGGGAGGTCGACGCCGCCCACAGGGGCAGGGAGGCCGACGCCCCCTGCGGGCATCGGCAGGTCGGTGTCGAGATCGAGGGCGCCGCTGTCGGCGTCAAAGCTGATCTCGCCATAACCCAAAGCATCCGCAGAGGGGGGCTCGTTGCCGAGCTGCACGATGTTGTCGCCTCCCACTGGGCTCGGCAGATCCGTCAGCTCAGGCAGCGGCTCGCCTTGCCGCGAAGACAGGCCTGGTAGGTCGGTCAAGCCTGGTCGATTGCCCGTGAGGCCAGGGAGACCGGTGATGTCCTGTCGCGGTGCGCCTCCCTGAGGCAGGCCGGGGAGATCGGCCAGCTCGGGCAGGTCGCCGCCGCTTGGCGCAGGAGGGGGCAGGTTGCTGCTGATACCCGGTGGCGGCGGCGCTTGAGGCTGTTGAGGCAGGCCGGGCAGATCGGCGAGGCCCAGCTGGGGTGAGCGCTGCGAGGGCAAGCCGGGCAAGTCCGAGAGGCCTCGCTGAGCCGGCTGAGAGGGTAACCCTGGCACGTCGGCGAGGTCCGGTGGCGCGGGCTGGCGCTGCGATGGCAGGCCGGGCAGATCGCCGAGGTCATGCTGCGGACGTTGTGGCGGCAAGCCAGGGAGGTCGGTCAGTTCTTGCGGTTGGCCTTGGGAGGGTAGGCCGGGCAGGTCCATCAGGTCCTGCTGTGGCTGTTGGGAGGGCAGGCCGGGCAGGTCGGCCAGCTCCACGCTCCCACCGCCGATGCTGGCGGTGGTGGGGTCTATGTAGCCTGCGGGCGCCTGTGGGATATCGCTCGGGTCGTTGGTCAGCTGCATCTCGAGGCTATCGCTCGAGAGCTCGAGACCCAGCGCCTGGTCACCTGGCGGCAGGATGGTAAAGGAGTGGAAGCAGGCCGTGCATTTCATCGACAGCCCCGTGGCGGGGATCTGGGCTGCGTCAACGTCGTAGGCGATGCCACACTTCTCGCAGGCGATTCTCATGTATCCTCGCTCCGACGCTATCTCCGAGCCCTCGCCGCCGGTCGGCGAAGAGGTGGGACCCGCGGTCGTCAAAAGGCAAAGATTTTCGCAGAGTAACGTCACCCTTTTTTAGCATCGGTGAGAGGGCTTTTCAATCATTGTGGGCGCTTAGGAGCACCCCTACAAATTCCTCCCGTCGCCGGGCACAGCACCGCCGGCCGCTTTCTAGGAGCTTGATTCGCTACGCTCAAGTCGACCAGTGCGCGCGGACGTGTGGCGCAAAGGCTGTAGGCAGGCTGATGCTGGTGTGTTGGCCGTCTAGG
>PDPC01000215.1 GCA_002747355.1 Pseudomonadota bacterium
CGTCACCGTGGCGCCGTGCAGCTTGAGCAGGGCGTACACGCGCAGGGCGATGTCGTAGGCGTACTCGTCCTCGACGATGTAGGTGGCCTTGCCCTCGGGGTCGGTGGTGCGCACGATGGCTCCGGGATCGATGCCGCCGTGCCCCGGATCCAGCACGAAGTGCCAGCCGGCGAAGCGCTGGCTCAGCGGGGGCAGGCCGGCAAGCTTTTTGTCGAAGGCCTGCAGCAGCTTGGTGGCGTGCTGGTAGCAGACGCGGGGATTGATGCTGCTTTCCTCGCAGTAGTTGCGGTTCTTCTGGCGGGTGGCGGAAGGCTTTTCGTAGTAATAGGGGCCGTTGCCGGGGCTGAGGCGGCGCACGCCGCTGACCTTGATGTTCAGCTGGTTCCAGTCCAGTGTGCCGGCAAACTCTTCGCCCGGATCCCTCTGGCGGGACATATCGCCCAGGATGGGGCGCACCTGCAGCTCCTGGCCGGGATGGATGATGGATCCGCGCAGGTTGTTCAGCTTGCGCAGTTCGCTCAGGCTCATCTGGTGCAGGCGGGCGATTTCCGTCAGGTTGTCGCCGCGCTTGACCTTGTACACCGCCGTCATCTGCGCCGCCTGGGAACCCAGACGCAATTCCTGGCCGATGTAGATGCGATCGCCACGCAGGTTGTTCAGCCGCTTCAGCTCCTGAACCGTCACGCCGTAGGCGCGGGCGATCTCCCATAGGGCATCGCCCCGTTCCACGATGTGGATGTTGCGCTCCGCGTCTCGCAGACGCAGCTTCTGCCCGATGTAGATCTTGTCGCTGGACAGGTCGTTGATGCGTCGCAGGCGGCCTACCGTGGTGTCGTAGCGCTGGGCGATTTTCGTCAGGTTGTCGCCGCGCACCACCACGTAGACCGGGTCTTCGGAGGCTTCCTGGGCCACCTTGAGGACCTGACCGATGGTGATGTGGTCGCCCGTCAGGTCGTTCCACTGGCGCAGGTTCGCCACGCTGGTGCCGTACCGGCGGGCCAGCCCGTACAGGCTCTCGCCCCGCTGGACCTTGTGGGTTTTCCACTGGGCGGCGAGGGCCGTCCCCACGCACGCGGGCCACAGGCTCAGCAACAGGAACAGCAGCAGGCTGATGCGGAACGGGGAGCGCGCAGTGATACCAATCCTCCTTGATTGGTGACCGGGGTCCGGCAAGGCGTCCGGAAAGGGTTGTCGTCCTGACAGGCTCGATGATAGGATCTCGGGCCGAATCGTGCAATGGAAACCGTATCAAAGATCATGGTC
>PDPC01000105.1 GCA_002747355.1 Pseudomonadota bacterium
AAGGTAGCGGACAACAAAGCGCCCCCGCGCCACAGCAGCGCAGAGCCGAGCGGAGGGGCGTCATCACCTCGATCCGGTGGTCGTGACCGGCACGCGGAGCGCGCGGCGGCTCTCCGACTCTCCCGTGGCCACCGAGGTGATCTCACGCCAAGAGATCGCCGCGTCTGGCGCTGAGAACCTCGCCGACTTGCTCGAGGAGCAGGGCAGCCTCTACGTCACGCGCTCCTTCGCGGGCGCCGGGCTGCAGATGCAGGGGCTCGATCCTCGCTACACCCTGATCCTCGTCGACGGCCAGCGCGTCTCCGGTCGCGTCGACGGCGTCGTCGACCTGCAGCGCTTCAACATCGAAGACCTCGAGCGGATCGAGCTCGTCCGTGGCGCTGCCTCTGCGCTCTACGGATCTGACGCCCTCGGCGGCGTGGTCAACATCATCACCCGCAAGCAGCGGCGACCCCACAGCCTCTGGGCGAGGGCGTCCTACGGCTCCCTCAACGCCTTCGACGCCACCGCTCGCCTCGGCCTACGTCGCAAGCGCTGGACCAGCCGCGTCTCGCTCGGCTACCACCGCCGCGACGCCTTCGACCTCGACCCCTCCGATATCGCCACCAACGGGCGCAGCCTCGACCAGTTCAACATCTCCAACCGGACCGCCATCCGCCTCGGAGCCGTGAAGCTGATCGCCACCGCCGACTACCTCTACCGCGATCAGGCCGGCGTGGACCTCGGCGGCGGCGGCGCGGTCTTCGACCGCAAGAACCGCACGGAGAACGTCGCCGTGCGCCTCAGCCCCAGCTTCTCGCTCTGGCGCAAGCGCGCCAAGATCCGCCTCGACGTGGGCTACACCCTCTTTCGCGACCAGTACTTCCTCGACCAGCGAGGCGCGCAGGACCTCGACGACTACCAAGACACCCGCAACCACCTCGCCCAGCTCAACGGCAATGTCTCGCTGCTGCTCGGCGAGAGCCACCTGATCGGCTTCGGCTTCGACACCTTCTACGAGAAGCTGCGATCGGCGCGCCTCGCCGACGGCAGCGGGGATCGCGCCCGGGGAGCGGTCTACCTGCAAGACGAGTGGCAGCTCCTCGACGCCCCGAAGCTGGTCGTCGTCCCCGGGGCCCGCGTCGACTTCGACTCTCAGTTTGGGGTCGCGCTCTCCCCGAAGCTCACCGTCCGCGTCGATCCTCACCCTCGGGTCGAGCTCCGCGCCAGCTACGGCCTCGGCTTCCGCGCCCCCTCCTTCCGCGAGCAGCTGCTGAGCTTCCAAAACCCGAGCGTGGGCTATGTGGTCGAGGGCAACCCGGATCTGAAGCCGGAGCGCTCCCACAGCGGCCAGCTGAGCGTGACCGTGCTGCCGACCCCCTGGATGCGCCTCTCGCTCAATGGCTTCCACAACCAGCTCCAGAACATGATCCTCACCGAGCTGAGTCAAGCGCCCGGGCCGGGCGGAGCCCAGCGCTACACCTACGACAACGTGGCCGAGGCCTACACCCAAGGGGTGGAGGTCAACGCCCGCCTGCGCCCGCTGAAGGGGCTGGTCATCGATCTCGGCTACACGCTGACCCGCGCGCGGGATAAGACCCTCGATCGCGAGCTGCCCAACCGACCGCGTCATCGAGGCACCGTGTCCGCGCGCTATCGCTACAACCCCTGGCGTTTTGCGGTCACGCTGCGCTCACAGCTGGTCGGGCCACGCGTCTTCTTTCAGGACAAAGACGGCGACGGCAGCGACGAGAGGCTCGAGACCGATCCCTATGTCACCCTCGATCTGCGCGTCGAGCAGGGCATCGGCCGCCACCTCTCTCTCTTCGTCTTCGCAGAGAACCTGCTCGACGCCGGCAACGCGCGCTTTCTCGCCCTTCAGCCACGCACGATCATGGGCGGCCTGATCGCCCGTCTTTAGCGAGGAGATCCAGATGGTGATGACGAGCCGAACGCCAACGCACTCCGGGCGCCGCCTCTTTGGCGTCGGCGCCGCGCTGCTCTCGCTGACCGCCTGCGCCCCCGATCTCCGCGGCGACCAGCCTCTGGTTACCCCTCCGAAGGCGCGGATCGCGACGACCGACAACGGCGACGGCACCTTCACCACCCACGTCAACGCCACGTCGGACGAGCGCTGGGTCTACCTCGACCTGGCCACGGGCAGAGAGGTCGAGGTCGCCGATCCGCAGGCCTCGCCCGCTTGGGACCTCGGCTTTCAGCGCTTCCAGATCAAGAGCAACGGCGGGATCAGCGGCGAGGGCGACGTCGCCGTGGCGATCCTCCGCGACCAAGCCTTCGACACGCTGAAGGAGGCGCCAAAGGATGGCTACGTCGTCGACGCCGTCGACTCCGACGACGTCGGCGTGACCGACGATCTGGCGTTTTTGATCGATGGCGCCTGGTACAGCTATGACGTCAAGACCCACACGCTGACCGCGCGGAAAACGGTCTATGTCGTGCGAACCCAGGCGGGACGCTACGTGAAGATCCAGCTGCTCGCGTACTACGACGACGTGGGAACCAGCGGGCACCTGCGCTTTCGCTGGGCCGAGCTCGACCCCCCCTCCGGGGCGCTCCCCAACGACGCCTTCACCCTCGACGCCAGCGGCGGAGCCTGGGTCTACTACCGCGTCGCTGAGGGGGAGGTCGTGGTCTCGGATCCGCTGACGGACGCCTGGGATCTGGCCTTCCGCGGCGCGCACATCAAGACCAACGGGGGCACGAGCGGCCCCGGCCACGCCGCGGCGAAGGTCGCCAAGGCCAGCGCCTACTCGGCGGTCGCGACGGCCGACACGCTGGGCTACCAAGCCGACACGACCGACGGGGGCGCGACGCCCGTGTCGGGAAACCCCGTGCTCGGGGGCTGGCATCAGCTCGACTTGCAGACTCAGCAGCCCAAGACCAAGGGCGAGACCTACCTGCTGCGCCGACAAGCGGGGTCGCGCTACGGCAAGCTGACCGTGCTGCGCTACGAGGCCGGCCTCTACACGCTCCGCGTGGCCCCGGTCGAACGCGAGGTCACGACGGTCACCACGGAGAAGGACACCCGCGGTGGCTGGCGCTACTTCAGCTTCCGCACGGGGCGGTGGCTCGACGACGTCACGGCTCCCGAGACCGACCCGCGGTGGGATCTCCGCCTCTTCGAGCTGCGCATCGGCACCAACAGCGGGACCAGCGGCGGTGGCGGCGGTGGCGCCCTCGCGAGCGGCAAGCCGGGCCTCTCGCTGGTCAAAGAGGCCGCCACCAGCGGCTACCAGGTGGACGCGCCGATCACCGTCACCTTCCCGAACGGCCCCGAGACCTACTCGGGCAACCCCGCCCTCGGGGCGTGGTTCGAGATCGACGCGGGCAGCGGCATCCTCTCGGCCAAGCGCGAGGTCTTTGTGTTACGCACGGCCGACGGCGGCTACGCCAAGCTGCAGATCAACACCTACAAAGAGGGGGTCTACACCTTCGACTGGGCGTATGCTGGCGGGCCAGCGACCACCTTCGAGTGAGCCAGGCCTTCAGCAAGGGCGCCGTCGTGATCGCCGTCGTGATCGCCGTCGGCGACCCACGTTCGGACGTCGCCGGCCATCTCGCAGAGGCCCAGGGCCCCGGTCGCCCGCGGCCCTGGGCCCCGGTCGCCCGCGGTTCGCGTCCAAGGGCCGTCGGCGCTCGGGTTGCCGTCGGCGTCTCCCATGGGCGTCAACGCACGATCGACCGCTCACAGACCCTCGCGCTCCCCTCGGATGGCGCCTCGAGGCCCTCTCCTTTTGGCCCACCGCGGTCGAGGGGAACCAGCCCGCGGTTTTCGAGACCTCGAAACCTCGGGGGGGAGACCCGAAACCTCGGGGGGGAGACCCGAAACCTCGGGGGGAGAGACCCGAACCCTCGGGGGGAGACCCGAAACCCTCGGGGGGAAGACCCAAACCCTCGGGGGAGCCGCCCCCTCGGCAGACCCGACCCCTCAGGGGGTCGAGCGCACACCAGCGACGGCGGAGAGGGGTCGACAGGCGCGAGGGTTCTGATCTAGCGTAGGGCCTATGGTTTGGGGGTCCCCATGGGGGGGACCCGGCGCGACACGAGACGGACAGAGACCCACTGCTTTTGGGAAGGGGCGATCATGGCGCTAGAGCTGAACAGCAAGATCAAACGAACCGTGACGTTTCTGATCGCCTTTGGCGACCGCCGGGTGATGAGCGCGATGCAGAAGACCGGGTTCACGGCCGAGGAGCTCGCGACCGGCTGGAAGCTCGCGCAGACCGCGGCGACGCCGTGGCTCGAGGAGGCGCCGGTCGTCGATGACACGCCGACGTCGCGCACGGCGCTCGAGCAGCTCGACCGCTTCGAAAACGAGTTCCTCCCGGTGATCGACGCGTCGCTGGTGCGTCGCTTCCCGGAGCTCCACCGCAAGGTGATCGGCGGGCTCTCGCAGACCAGCGGCCCTGCCCTGCTGCTCTCCGTGCCCAAGCTCTTGGCCAACATCCGCGCGCTCGAGCAGGCGCAAGACGAGCAGAGCCGCGAGGCCCGCTATCTGCTGGAGAAGCGCGGCGTGACCGACAGCCTGCTCGCCGAGGTCGACGCCCTGCTCGCGCAGGCCAGCGCCCCCAACACCACGCCGGCGCCGATCAGCGACGAGGATCTCGAGCGTCAACGCGAGGCGCGCGAGGCGAACGTCGAGCGCATGTGGGCCTGGTACCTCGAGTGGAGCGCGATCGCCCGCGCGCGGATCCAGGACGGCCGCGTGCTCTACCGCCTCGGCTTCGGCCGCCCCGGCCGCCCCGCCGCGCCCGACCGCGACGCGGAGCCCGATCCGAGCGAGCCGGCGGCCTGAGCCTCGAGCGCAGCCGCGGGGCGGCGCGCGGACGCCGACCCGGGGCGGCGCGCGGACGCCGACCCGGGGCGGCGCGCGGACGCCGACCCGCCGCGCGCGCGGGCTCCGCTCAGGTGATCGAGGGGGGTGCCCCTTGCGGGCGCGCCGCGCCAAGAGCGCGGATCCGCTGACCGGACCGAGCTGCGCGAAGGACGCGGCGTCACGGCGTAGGAGCGAGGAGGGCGCCTGCTGGTCGCAACCGACGAGCGACGACCGCTGTGAATGTCGCAGACCAGCGCGGCGACGGGAGGTCAGCGGGTCAGCGCGCTCGAGAGAGGCAGGAGGTGACGTCATGACCGAGACAGACGCGAGGCGATCGCAGCAGGCCCAGCGCCTCGTCGAACGCTACGCGGCGCTGCGCCGCGACGGCCCCATCGCGCAGCATCAGGCAGCGCGGCGTTTGGGGGTGAGCGAGGCGGCCCTCGTCGCCGCCCACGTCGGGACCCGCGCGCGTCGGCTTCAGACCGGCCGTTTTTGCGATCTGATGGGCGGCCTCGAGGCGGCGGGCAAGCTCCGCGCCTTCAGCCGCGGCCCCTCGGTGACCATCGAGAATGATGGCGTCTACCGCAAGGTGAGCGGCAACGAGCACGTGGCCCAGGTGCTCGGGGAGGGGATCGACCTCCGGCTCTTTCTGCGGCGCTGGCGCTACGCCTACGCGCTCACAGATCGAGACGAGGAGCGGCCCAGCCTGCAGATCTTCGATCAGCGTGGCGACGCCGTGCACAAGGTCTTCGTCACCGAGGAGAGCGACACCGCGGCCTTCTCCAAGCTCTGCGACGCGTTCGCGGCGGAGGACCAGCGGCCCGGCGAGGACATCGCGGCGCGAGACTCTCCGGGCCCAAAGCCCCCTGCGCCCAAGCCCTCCGACGCCAAGCGCGCCCCCGACCGCGCGGCCTTCCTCGAGGCCTGGGGCGCCCTCGAGGACCCCCACGACTTCGTCTTCTTGCTCCGCGACCACGGCGTCTCACGCACGCAGGCGCTGAAGCTGGCGAGCCCCGAGTGGACCCGCTCGGTGCCGCCCGAGACCTACCGCGCGGTCATCGAGCGCGCCGCGGCCCAAGAGCTCTGTTTGATGTTCTTTGTCTATGGCCCGGGGGTTTTGCAGATCCACAGCGACGTCCCGGGGCAGCTCACCGAGAACGGAGCGTGGGTCGAGCTGCGGGATCCAGGGTTTGGGCTCTCCATTCACGATCCCAGCGTCGCCGAGGCCTGGCTGGTGCGCAAGCCGGGCCCAAACGGTGTGATCCACAGCCTCGAGCTCTTTGACGCCGCCGGCGAGACCATGGCGCTGATGTTCAGCAAACGGCGGCCCAACCAACCCGAGCCCACCGGCTGGCGCGAGCTGCTGCGAGCGCTCGACCTGATCGACTAGAGCGCTGATCAGCTTACCGGACCGAGCTGCGCGAAGGATGCGGAATCACGGCGTAGGAGCGAGGAGGGCGCCTGCTTTTAGCAAGCAACCGACG
>PDPC01000106.1 GCA_002747355.1 Pseudomonadota bacterium
GCGTCGCGAGGCGATCGAGCAGCTTGGCAAGCCCGGGCCGTTGATCGTGCTCACCACGCCCGAGAGCCTCGAGTCGCCCGCGCTCGGCCCCTTCTTTCAGGCCAGCCAACCGGCGCTGCTCTGCGTCGACGAGGCGCATTGCATCTCGGAGTGGGGCCACGACTTCCGCCCCGCCTTCCTGCGCATCGGCGTGGCCCGGGCCAAGCTCGGCAACCCGCCGATCCTCGCTTTGACGGCCACCGCGACCCAGCCTGTGCAGGAGAGCATCACGGCGCGGATGCAGCTTCGCGATCCCAAGGTCGTGCTGGCGCCACCCTTCCGCAATAACCTCGTCCTCAGCGCGCGCCTCGTGCCTGGCGACTGGAAGGCGGAGGCGGCGGCGCGGGTGCTCAAGCGGCTGCAGCGCCCCGGCATCGTCTACTGCGCCACCACCGGCGCGGTCGATCGGCTGTGGGAGACGTTGAAGAAGGCCCGCATCCCAGCGGCTCGCTATCACGGGCGGATGAGCAAGGCCGACCGCGACGCCGCGCAGAAGCTCTATATGCGCCAGCGGCGCAAGATCGTGATGGTCGCCACCAGCGCCTTCGGCATGGGCATCGACAAGCCGAACATCCGCTACGTGGCGCATTACCACACGCCCGGCTCGGTCGAGCAGCTCGTGCAGGAGTCGGGGCGCGCCGGGCGAGACGGTCGCCGCTCCGACTGCATCCTGCTCTTCGATCCCGCCGACCTCGAGATCCAGCGCGCGCTGCAGGCCAAGGGGCGCCCGCGGCCCCATCAGCTGCGCCGCGTCGCCGAGACCCTCGCCGCCTGGGACGAGGAGAACAAGCCCGTCAGCACCAGCAGCCTCGCCCTCTCGGCGGCGGTGCCCAACACCGTCGCCTCGTCGTTGGCGACGGCCCTCGAAGACGTCGGCCTCGCCGAACGCGACGCAGACGGCAACTGGCGCGCGCGGGTCGGTCGCGAGGCGCTCCTCGAGCGGGCCAAGGAGCTCGCCTCGCAGGTCGACACCCTGCGCCGGGAAGACGAACGTCGGCTGATGGCGTTGGTCGACTACGCCCACACCGAGGAGTGCCGCAGCGTGTTTATCCGCCGCTACTTCGGCGAGGACGATCCCCCGGTCTGCGGCGTCTGTGACATCTGCCGCCCGCCACCCCCCTCGCCCCCGCGCCCCGATCGGCCGGAGCCGCGGCGGCGGCCGGGCAAGCAGCACCAGAAGCCCGGCCGCAAAACGAAGCGCCGCCGCAAGCGTCGCCCCAAGGGGGAAGGCGAGGGCGCCAGAGCCGGCGCTGGCCAGCAGCAGGCGCAAGGACGGGGCGAGGAGCAGCCGCGGCGCAAGCGTCGTCGTCGTCGTCGTCGCCGTGGTGGCGGCCAGGGCGGCGAGGGTGGACAGCAGGCCCAACAGGGCGGGCAGCAGGGCGCGCGGGGTGCTCAAGGTGGCCAGGGCGCTCAAGGCGGCCAGCCGACATCGCGAGGGCCATCGTCAGGCCAAGGCTCGGGTTCGGCTGATCCCTCCGGCGATGGTGCCAGCGAAGGTCGCCGTCGTCGTCGTCGCCGCCGTCGCCCTCGCGGCCGGGGAGGGGAGGGTGTCGGCGGTGGTTCGGCTCCCGGGGGTGGTCACGGCCCGTAGGGCGGGGCACCGAGCGCCCCGAATGTGTGGGGGTGCTCTTAGGAGCACAGCGGAGACGCTGTCGGTGCGCTGCGGGATCGGCTTGCCGCAGGCGCCGAGGCCGAGGCCCAGCGCCGCGAGGGCGGTGATCATCGAGAGCTTGCGATATCTCTTCGCCATGAGGTACCTCTCGAGGGGGGCATGGGATTCCCCTCGGGGCTCTGACAGGCGAGAGAGGCCTAGAAAAATGGAGTTCGTGCTCGCCATCGCAGGGATCGTGTTGCTCGGCGGAGGCTTTTGGTTTTTGCGTAGCCGCTACCGGCGCGTGATGCGCGCCGACCAGCCGAGCGCTCCTTTGATCCAGCGTCTGGATAGCGGGGAGGCTGGTGTTCGGTGGACGCCCCCGGCGACCTGGGGTGTGCAAGCCTCGGACTCATCGCTGCTGCGGATGGTCACCGACGATGGCGACGAGTTTTGGCAGGTGGCGTTGCTGCCCTACAGGCTCGACCTCGATCCGCGCACCGACGAGCTGCTCCGAGAGGACCTCCTCGCCGAGGTGCGAGCTCAACAGCAGGCCGCAGGAGGACGCCGGAGGCAGCACGACGCGCCACACATCGAGCGTCTCGAGGTCGGGGCGCTTGCGTCGCTCCGGGTGGTCTATCCCATCACCCTCGATGACGGCGCTCGCGCCGTCGGTCAGCTCTTGATCCCGGTGGCCGGAGGGCTCTGCGATATCAGCGTGCTCGCCAAGGACATGGCCAGAGCCGAAGAACGTCTGCGTTGGCTGCTCTCGGCGGAGGCGGGCGCGGGTTTGACCGTGACGCGCCCCGGCGTCGCGAGCGCGCCGCCCTTCGAGCTCTCCTGGGCGGGGTGTCGCGTCTCGCCGCCGCCGCGATACCTGCCGATGGCGCCAGATTTCCCGCGCAGCGAGACAATGGACGTGCTCAGCCGCGTGACCCTCGGCTCCGAGGGGGTGCGGATGCTCGACGTCTACCGTGTGCCCGGTGCCGAGCTCGAGGTCGATGATCGCGAGGGGCTCGAGCAGATCGCGCGAGACAACGCTGAGAGCTGGGCCGACGAGGGGGCCGGGAGGATCCGCTGCCGCCTGCGCGCGATCCATCTCGACGACGGGCGCACCCATCTTGGCAACCACGTCTCTTTCGACGCCCACGGCAGCGCGATGCAGACCTACGCGCATTGGTTCATCGACCGAGACGGCGCTGTCTTTCGCGTCGGAGCTCACGGGCCGGCGCACGTGCCGCTCGATGAGCTGATCGCCGACGCGCGGACGACGGTCGAGGGGTTCAGGCGCCTGTGACCCACAAGACGGTCGTTTCAAACGGTCGTTTCAAGACGAACGTGGAGTCTCCGTCCCTTGGGAGCACGCTCGAGCACCCCACCTATTCCTCCCGTCGCCGGGCACCGCCGGTCGCGTTCAAGGCCTCAGATCGAACCCGTAGGGTGCTCTTGGGGCTGCTAGAGCGCTGATCAGCTTACCGGACCGAGCTGCGCGAAGGATGCGGCATCACGGCGTAGGAGCGAGGAGGGCGCCTGCTGGTCGCACGCAACCGACGCTCGAGGCGCCAGTTGCGACCCTCGCGAGAGCGGAGCTCGAGCTCGAGGGTGCCGATCTCGGTGACGCGGCTGTGGAGCTTGACCGGGATCGGAGCGCCGGGCTCCTCGGCCTCGCCGTCCATCGCGGTCTGCACTGGCGAGAGCTCCTGCATCTCGTCGTCGCTGTAGCGCTCGAGGAGCGTCCCGATCGGGTCGTCTTTGCGGGTGGTCGACGAGAGGAAGCGAAACTCTACCGGCTCGCCGACGACCATGCCGAACTCGCGCCCTTCGATGCTGCTGTCGGTGCCCTCCTCCATGCCGAAGGGGACCACACAGAGCGCCTTCATCGGCGCCTCCATGCCAGGGACGGCGGGCAGGGCGCTCTCGATGCCGATGTAATAGGAGCGCGCCACGCCGCCGCGGATCCGGATACCCTTACCTCGGCGGACCATGCCGTAATAGGCGGCGCCGCGGCTGACGGCGAGGTCGAGGCTCTCCGAGTCGAGCTGCTTCAGCTCGCCCTGCTCGGCGGTGGTGAGCCAGCTGCCGAGCACCTGGGTGATCCGCTCGCGGAGCGGCTGGGCCTTCATCACGCCGCCGTTGAAGAGGACCGCCGTCGGCCAGGCCGCGTCTTCGCCCTCGCCGCCGTGGCTGCCGAGAAAGCGCGCCAGGTGGCGCGTCACGCCGGCGTCGGTGGCGTAGGGCAAGCCGAGCTCCTGTAGACCGCCGCGGCGGGCCATCTTCGGTCGATCGCTCGCTTCGCATTCGGGGAAGAAGCCGTCGAGTAGCACCTGCTCGAGATCCTCGCGGTCGAGCTCGGCCTTGATCGTGCCGCCGATCACCTTCGAGCCACGGCCGAGGATGCTCACCGCCGCGCTCTCCAGCTCCGCGTCGCTCAGAAGCTCCTCCTTCGCCGCCCGACACGCGTGCCAGAGCGAGCGGGTCTGCCAGGCGTCGAGCTGATGACCGTCGTCTTTCAGGTCCTCGGCGACGGTCAGCGCCAGGGCGAGGTCCATGTTGTCGCCGCCGAGCAGGATGTGATCACCGACGGCGACGCGCTCGAGCACCAGGTCGCCATCTTGCTCCTTGACGGCGATCAGCGTGAAGTCGGTGGTGCCGCCGCCGACGTCGCAGACCAACACGAGATCACCGACGGTGAGCTTCTCGCGCCAGCTGTCGCCGAAATGGGAGAGCCAGGCGTAGAACGCGGCCTGCGGCTCCTCGAGGAGGGTCACCTTGAGGCCGGCGCGGGTCGCGGCGGTCATCGTCAGCTCGCGGGCGACGGCGTCGAAGGACGCGGGGACGGTGAGCAGGACGTCTTGCTCTTCGAGCCTCGCCTCCTCGTCGGAGGCGGCGATGCTGGTGTTCCAGGCGTCTCTGAGGTGCTCGATGAAGCGCATCGTCGCGTCCAGCGGCGAGATCTGGTCGACGTCTTCGGGGGCCTGATGGGGCAGGATCGGCGCGCTGCGATCCACGCCAGCGTGGCAGAGCCAGCTCTTGGAGGAGGCCACCACGCGCTTGGGCACGCTGGCGCCCTGGTCGCGAGCCAGGCGGCCCACGGTGTAGTCGCGGCCTTTGGCCCAGGGCACGTCGAGGGCGCCCTCGGCATACTCCGGGCCGGCGGCGAGGTAGATGAACGAGGGCAGGCTCTCGGCGTCTTCCAGCACGCCAGGGGCGCTATGCTGCGGGATCGGCAGCACGCGCACCTCCTGCTCCTCGGGATCGACGCTGGTGTCGATACACGAGATCACGGTGTTGGTGGTCCCGAGGTCGATGCCAACCACGTATTTGCTGTTTGGGTTCGTAGGTCGACCGAGATGAGAGTCCGACACGGGGCAAGGCTCCTATCGCCTCACGATACGGCTGTGAGAGGGGCGTATTGAAAAGAAGAGGGGCTCTGGGCTCAGGACAGCTCGACTTCGGCGGGGGCGATGATCATGGCGTCGCCCGACTCGGGGAGCTTAGGCAGCTTCGGAGCTTTCGTTCGCCAGCCGTGGTGGCGCAGCACACCGGTGAAAGGCGGCTCGCCCGTGACATTGCCGATCAGCCGCACCGACGAGGGATCGAAGCCCTTGTCGACGGTGACCTCGCTGTCTTCTTCGGCGGGCATCACGGCCTCGAGGGGGATGTGCTCCTCGAGGACCTTACGGCAGTCGCGGTGGATAGTGCGCACCGCCGCGCCGATCTGGGCGTCGTCGTACTCGGCGATGTCCTCGCGGAGGAAGTCGATCAAGCGGCCGTCTTTTTGCAAAAGACCGAGCATCTGGATCGCGCGCGCGAAGTCATCCTCCGGTTCGGGCTCCGGGGGGGGCAGCTGTTTCGGCTCCTCTTTTTCCGGCAGGGCCTCCTCGGGGACCGGCTTGCCAGAGAGGACGCGAAAGAAGCAACGAAAGGCGAGGCCAACTCGGCCCATGGTGTTTCCTCGTTCGCTTGGGGTGGTCTTGGCAGCGCAACGCGCTGGCCGAGGGGTTCTTAGACCCTCGATCGGCAGGCGTCAAGCGTCGCCGCGGTGACGTTGTTGTCGCCCCGTGACCCCCAGGACCATCAGCGCTAGCAGCCAGGCGGTGACCGTGGTGAGAAATAGAGTCTTTTGATAATAGGGGTTTACAAAGGAAAACCGAACACGATGGGCGCCAGCGGGGAGCATCACGCCGACAAACGCGGGCGTCACGTGCTGCACCCGCGCGCGCTCGCCATCGACCTCGACTTGCCAGAACGGATGATAGCCCACGGCCAGCACCAGCAGGCCCGGGCGGGTCAGCTCGACCCGCGCCTGGTAGCGCAGCCCCGAGGTGGGGCGCCCGCCTGGCGTCGGATCCGCCACCGGCAGGAGGCGCCCCGGCGCTTCGGAGGTTGGAGAGAGGCCTACCCAGAGCCGGCGTGTCTGCTTCCAGCGGCCCCGATCACGTCGTTCAACGGCGTTGGTCGCGCCGAGCATCCGCAGGCGGGGCAGCTTGGCCAGGGCGTTGGCCGGCTCGCGTCCCCGGGGGACGATCACGCCGAAGCCGCCTCTCGCTGGCAGGGGCGAGCGCAGCCAGCTCTTGACCGCCGGCCGGAGGCGGCGGGGAGCGCCCATCAGCGCGAAGCGCGCCTCGGCGACGCGCCACAAGCCTCGTCGCGAGCCCGTATCGGCGGGAGTCGGCCGGCGGCGATGAAGGGCCAGCTTGCGGCTGCGGGCGAGACGCGGCCCCACCTTCAGCTTGCGGCCGCGGGCGAGACGCGGCCCCACCTTCAGCTGCTTGGCTCTCTTCGGTTCCGGATTTGTGGGGAAGCTCTTAGGTCCTCGCTCGACGACCACCCAGCGAAAGCCGTAGAGCTCGAAGAGGACGTCGTCTGTAGGCTGGAGATGCTCGAGGTAGTAGAAGCCCAGGCTGTCATGCATGCCGACGCCGTAGCTCTGACCCAAGGGCTGTCGGGTGTAGTGAGCGAGGAGCGCCGCGATGAAGTGGGTGCCCGTTCCGACCTTGTTATGGGCGTAGACCCGGCCAGCCGGTCCTTCGACCTCTTTGATCCCGGTCTTCGCTGCGTCCGCGTCGATCGCGGCGCCGAGCTTGCGCAGCTCGAGCTCGTTGGCTTTGGCGTAGGCTGAGATGGTGCGAAAGAGCCCAAAGGCGCGCACCTGCTGAGCGCACAGCGGGGAGAGCAGGAGCGCGGCGATCGCGGCCGCGGCGGGCCAGGGGCCGACGCGATGGCGCACCACGCGCGCGAGGGCCGCGAGCCCGACCCCGGCGAGGGCGACCCCGAAGAGGTGGACCGCGCCGATGTAGCGAAAGAGCTGCAGCCCGAGGTTCGCCGGCTGGATATCGACCCAATGTCCCAGCGAGCGGCGGCCGATCAGAAACGCCAGAAAGACGACGAAGGAGAGGGTGAGCATGCGCTTGGCCGAGCGCTCTCGCCAGCGCCAGATGATCGCGCCGAGGCCTAGCAGCAGCCCGAGGCTGATCGCCGGGAGCTGTCCTTGGTCGAAGAGCTGCCCGGTGAACAAGACCTCCGCGACCCGCGCGACGCCGTAGCCCTGCCAGCGATCGAGGCCGCCCCAGGGCCAGCCGCCCGCGAAGTCGCGGGTCTGCACCAAGGGCAGCAGCCAGTAGGTCAGAGACGCGGCGACGATCAGGCCCAGGGCGACCAGCCGCTTGCCGCTCTGCCAGAGCAGCCGCGGCTGGGGGCTGCAGAGCAGGCCGATCGCCATCGCGGTGCCGAGGACCAGCCCGTAGAAGGCGTGGCTGAGGCAGAGCGCGAGCAGCCACGCCGCTCCAGAGACGAGCGCGCGGGCGTCGGCGTCGGGGCGCGTGGCGCGCCAGCAGGCGCCGAGGGCCAGCGGGGCCAACACCATCGCCCAGGTCTGGGTGTAGAGCCCCAACGCCATCACCGAGTGGAGGGTGAAGCCGAAGGTCAGCGTCGACGCGCAGAGCGGCGCGACGACGGCGGCGATCAGCACGGCGAGCTCGTCGAGCTCGAGCTGTGAGAGGCCGCGATGGACCGCCAGCGGGTAAGCGCACCAGAGCCCCGCGACCACCACGTTGAAGGCGCCTTGTGCGTCGAGGAGGCCGAAAGAGGCGATCGAGAGCAAGGCCACCACGAGGTGCGGTAGCGGCTGGTAGTAGAGGTACATCGGGAAGCCGAGGTTGAAGCTCGGGCAGAAGAAGTCCGTCTCCCCTCGGCCGAGCAGCTCGATCAGCTGGCGGATCGCCGCGACGTGGGAGGAGTGATCGTCGCCGTAGATCGGCGCGCCGCCGAGGATGCCCAACGCGGGGATCAGCTGGGCCAGCACCGCCAGGCCGAGCGCGCCGTGGACCAGCCAGCGGGGCAGCGGCGGCGGGAGCACGGTGGGGCTAGAGCGCTGACCCGCTGACCTCCCGTCGCCGCGCTGGTCTGCGACATCACAGCGGTTGTCGCTCGTCGGTTGCGTGCTACCAGCAGGCGCCCTTCTCGCTTCTACGCCGTGATTCCGCATCCTTCGCGCAGCTCGGTTTGGTAAGCGGAACAGCGCTCTACGGGGCGTCGTCATCGCCGCCATGGTCACCCGAAAAGACCGCGGGGCACAACTCAGCGGGGTCGTTTCGGCGTGCCGAGGTCGAGCAAAACGAGCGGCCTTAGGAGCACCCCCACAGAGTCCTCCCGTCGCCGCGCACCGCGCTGCCGGCCGCTTCTCGCCCCGCCGCTAGAGTGTTTGCGGCAGGAGCGCGGAGGGGGTGCCGACGGCGAGGAGCCAGAGCTGGTGCGCAGCGCGGGTGGCGGCGATGTGGAGCAGGTGGCGGCTCTCCATCGTCTCCGGGTAGTTCCCGGCGGTGACGTCGAGGAGCACGACGTAGTCGAACTCGAGGCCCTTGACCTGGGCCACGTCGGTGACCTCGATGCCGGGGCGGAAAGAGAAATCATGCTGGGCGACCAAGCGCAGGTTGGTCACCTCGGCGAGCTTCAGCGCTTCAGCGTAGATCCGGGCCTGCGCCGGATGACGCGCGATCAGCGCCACCGAGGCGAGGGGCTCGCGTAACGTCAGCGAGCGCAGCGCCTCGCCGAGCATCGCGACCGCCTCGCCCTGTACGGCGAAGCGATGCAGCTCGACCGGGGCGCCGCTGCGGGTCGGCAGGGCGGTCTTCTCCTCTTCGGGCGCGGCCTTGCCCAGCAGGCTGTTGGCCAGCGCCATCACCTCCCCGGTGGAGCGGTAGCCCAGCTCCAGGGTGGTGTTGGTCGCCGCGGGCATCTCGAGGCGCTCGAGCAGCGACTCCCAATCCGAGAAGGCGTTGTCGAAGACCAGCCGCTGCGCCGTGTCGCCGGCCAGCGTCACGCAGCGCGCCTCGTTGGTCGCCTCGAGGAGCACCTTCAGCTCGACGACGGCCAGATCCTGCGCCTCGTCTACCACCAGGTGCTGGTAGTCGAGGGCCGAGACCTTCGGCGCCGACAGCTCGCCCCGCTGGAGCACGCAGAGGTAGAGCAGCAGCGCATCATCGGGGCGGTCGAGGCGGCCGCGCTCGCGGGTGTCGTCCTCGATCGCCTCGCCGTCGGCGCCGATGGAGTGGTCGTGCTCGTCATCGAGGAGTGAGAGCTGGGCGGGGTGCGAGCGGCCGTTCTTGCCGCCTCTGCCGCCCTTGCCGTGGTGGCCGCGCCCGCCACCCCGATGACGTCCGGCCTT
>PDPC01000214.1 GCA_002747355.1 Pseudomonadota bacterium
GAAAGCCTGCGGCTGATGCGGCAGTACGATTGGCCCGGCAACGTACGGGAAATCGCCATGGTGGCGCGCCAGGCTCGGCTGCAACTGGCCGGCACCGGGCAGGTGCGCGTGGAGGTGGGGCGGCTGGGCAAGCAGACCCTGGTTTTCACGGGGCCCCGGCAGGTTGCCGGTCTGGCGGCTCCGCACCTTTTGGCGGAGACCTCGCGGGCCATCACCAGAGAACGGCTACTGACGGTTTTGGCGGAGGTACGGGGCAATCGCGCCGCGGCCGCCCGGCGGCTGGGGATCAGCCGCAGCACCTTGTACCGGTATCTGGAAAGATGGGGTATCGCCGCCAAGGTGGCCGGCGGCTGATCAGCCCCTGATCGACGTCTTCTTTAGTGAGAAAACTCATGTCTCAAGAAAAGGCTAGCGGGGCCGAAGCAAGGGTCCAGAACCCGGAATTATTCTCCGGGTCGTTCCCTGTCGGAGGACCCCATGAAGGGCCTGAGCCTACGCACCATCATTCTGTCCTGTTTCCTGGTTGTCAGCTTGATTCCGGTTTTGTTGCTGGGACTGGCCTGGCATCATCATGCTCGGGAAAGCCGTTTCGAGTTCGCGAGGCGGGAATTGCAGAACATCAGCGAGTTGCAGTGCGAGGATGGTGAGCTTTTTTCCGATCGGTTGCAGGAAGCGGCCGGCCGCAGTGCGATGGGCAAGGCACCCTTGCGGGCCCTGCGCCTGGGGGGGCGCGAGGCCCTGGACTACCTGCAGGATGTCTGCCGTGTCTGGGACCTGGAGGAGGTGCTGCTGCTGGACAGGGAGGGCTTGCCCTTGGCCTGGGTCCACGCGCGGGACGTGTGGGTGCGGGGCGAAGAAACGCCCTCCTCCTGGGATCCGGACCTGACGCGCCTGGCCCGCGAAAGCCTGACTTCCGGCCTGAGCGTGAGCCGTTCCTTCGCTCATGACAACCGGAAGCAAGCCATGCTGGCTCAGCCCATCCGCGATGAAGAGATGGGGCTGGAAGGGGTGCTGGTTGTGGCGGTGGAACTGAGCGAACTGCTGGCTGCCCTGCGCCACAGCGGGCAGCTGGCTCCGGGGGCCAGCACGCGGCTGGTCAGTCACCAGGGCGAGATCCTGGCGGTGCTGGGCGGGCAGGCTGTGGGGCTCGATGTGGCCCCGGAAGCCTTGCTGGGCACCATGGCCGGAGAGCGCATCATCCGTTATGACGATCCTCTGGAGGGGCTTTACCTGGGCATTACC
>PDPC01000107.1 GCA_002747355.1 Pseudomonadota bacterium
TGGCAGGCCCCGCAGGCCTCGACCGCGCAGCAGATCCCGTCGACGCAGTGGCCGGAGCTGCAGACGTCGCCTGGCATGCACGTCGCGCCGTTGGGCTTTGTGAGGTCGGGCCTCGTGTCGTGCCGATCGGGCGCGCCGTCTGAGGGGGTGGGGCCGTCGCCGCCGGGCCCGTCGTTGCGGTCGCCGTCGGGGCCGCCATCGGGGATCCCCGCTTCGGTGGCGACGCATTGGCCTTGGGCGTTGCAGAGGAGCCCCTCTATCCCAAAGTTGTTTCGGCAGTCGGAGTCACTGCTGCATCCCTTGTTGCAGTAGCCTTCCGGCTGGTAGCATTTGGTAAAGGTGGCGTCGATGGTTCCCGCCTTTGCCTTGTCTTCGCATTGCTTGTCGTTGCTGCAGAGGCGCGGGTTTTCCTCGGTGCAAGCGCTTGCGCTCAGCATCACGAGCGCGGCGAGCGCGAGGAGCGTGAAGAAGGTTCGCTGGTTCTTTGTTTTCATCTTCCCTCCCTGATTCTAGAACGTGCCGCGTAAGCCCAGCCCGAGGCCGGTCGGCGCGATGGTGATACGGCGTGTGTTGCTCAACGTTCTCTTGCGCTGTTTGCTTCCACCACGCGGCCAAAACAGCCAAGCGGCGCCGCCTCCCGCCAGAGCGGCGCCACCTCCGACGAGGAGCCAACCCGGCAGGGCGGTGTTGGTCGTCTTTCTGCAGAGCTCTCTATTGCCGATCGTGGTGAAGCAGTCGCTGCCGTCGATGGCGAGCAGCACGGCGCCAGCGACGATCGCCGCCACGCCGACGCCGATGGCGCTCCAGCCGAGGACGGAGCCGAGCTTGCCGCCGCCCTTGGACTTTGGCACCAGCACGATGTTGAGCTTCTGCTCGACGGCCTCGATGGCCTTCAGCTCTTTCCGCCCTGTGTAGTAGCCCTGCTGGCGCACCTCGAGCACGTAGGCGCCCCGGGGCAGCTCGAGGCGCAGTGGGCTCTGGCCTTTGAGTTTGCCGTCGATATAGACGTCGGCGCCGGCGGGTGAGCTGGTGACGAGAAAGGCAGCCGGCTTGCTAGCGCGCTCTCGGAGCGCGACGACGAGGCGCGACGCGGCGAGCTCGAGCTTGCTCGCGGCCGCGACCGGGGGACAGACGGCGCAGGTCTCGGCGACCGTCGCGAGCCGCTTGCCTGTCCGTCCATCCGCGATCCACAGCTGCATTTTGTAGCTCGAGTAACGCACGACGACGCGCGCGCCGGCGACGTAGCGGGTCTTGGCCCGCTGGCTGGTGACGCGAACGCAGCGCGGACCGCAGCCCTCTGCCTCTGGTGGGCTTGCAGATATTGCATTCATTTCAGATGCTTGAAGGCCTGCCTGGAGCTTCGCCGCGAGCTTCGCTTTCACATGAGGCGCCACGTTCCCGCGGACGATGGGGGGCAAGACGGCGACGCGTGGATCGCCGGAGTCCGCCGCAGCTCGAGCGCTCACCGGCGCGATGAGGTGAACCATGAGGAGCGCGAGCAACAAGGGTTTGAGTCGCATGAGGCGAGTATCCCGGGTCGAGGTTGGGGTGTCAAATATGCTATGAGGCCAGTGGTGAGGCCAGTGTTGAGGGCGCGGTGAGGGCCTGGTGAGGTGCTGTGAGGGCGCTGTGAGGGGCGCTGTGAGGCGCTGTGCGAGGGCGTTGGTTTGTGCTGATGCGCCAGTTATTGTCGAGCGTGGTGAGGGGCTCAGCGTTCGAGCTGCGCCAATCGTTCTCGAGCGGCTGCGTGGTTGGGGGCGATCTCGAGCACTCTCCGCCAGGCTTTTTTGGCGGCGGTGACGCGCCCGAGACGAAACCTCGCGTCACCGAGGAGCATCAGCGCGCGGGTGTTGCGTGGCGCCACTTGATGGGCGCTGGCGGCCCTGGCGAGGGCCTGGGGATAGTTGCCGAGGTTGAAATGGCTCTGCGCCAGGCCTAGCAGGGCGCCAAAGCTGAGCGGTAGGAGGGCTCGAGCCTCTTCGAAGCTGGCCTTGGCTTTACGCGCGTTACCCCTGCTGAGCAGCTTTTTCCCTTCGGCGATCAGGGCCTTGGCCTTTGCCGTGTTGGCCTTGCGGCGCCCGTCTGGCGCTGGGGTGACGATTGGCTTGCCGGTCTTCAGCGCCATGGGGCGGAGCGGGGGCGCGTTCTTGGCACGTTTTTTCGCCAGCGCGTCGTTCGGATCGAGGCGCGCGATGCGCGCGTAGAGCTGCCCCGCCTCATCGCGCCGCTTGCGGTCACTCCAGAGGGCGTTGGCCTGCTTGCGCAGGGTCTTGGTCATCAGCTTTTGCACCCGCGCTGTGCCCTTCCCCGAGGGGTCGATCCTTTTCAGCTTCCAGAGGTATGAGAGCGCGTTCTTTCCCGCTGGCTTGAGCAGCCGTCCGTCAGCCACGGCGCGATCGATCTGCGCTACGAGGTGGGCGATCCGCGCGGTGCGCTGCTTGGGGCGCGCCTTGTTGGGCTGCTTGCCGCTCGCGGCTAGTTTGGTCTTCAGCGCCGCCGCCTCAGGGGTGAAGAGCAGCGCCTCGCGATAGAGCGTCCGCGCTGATCCGCCGAAGCCGCGCGCCTGGAGCTGGTCGCCCATCCCCTGGAGGGTCGCGGCGAAGCGCTTACGCAGCGCTGGGGTGCGCTGGTTTTTCGGCCGCGCCGCCTCGACGGCGAGGATGCGGTCGTAGGCGCTCTCGCCCCTGGGCTGGCTGAAATGCCCCAGCGCCGCGGCTCGCTCGGCTTGGGTCAAGAGCGTCGCGAGCGCGGCGGGCAAGCTCTTGGGGGCCGTCGCTTCGGCGCCCTGCGGTGGAGGGTTCTTGCGCGGCGAGCGCGCGCGGAAGGGCTTCCCCGTCGCCGTGGCGGCGTTCTTGGTCTTCTTTTCGGGCCAGAAGGCGACCATCCCGATCATGCCGAAGAGCACGACGCCGAGGGCGATCAGCCAGATCATCGCCGCCGAGCGCTTGTCGGGCAGCGCCTTCTCCCGCGCGGCCAGCTCGCCGGTCGTTCGCTCGTGCTCCCCGCTGAGCTTGGGGTGCGGAAGCTCGAGGGGCCCGCGGCGTGTGTCGAGCAGACCGGTGGGGGCAGGCAGGTCGTCCCATTCGGTCCTGATCTCGGCCTCACGTTGAGCCAGCATCAGGTCCGCTTCGAAGTCGGCACAGCTCGGCTGCCGAGCGTCGGGCGAGCGCTCGAGCGAGCGCAGCACCACGCGCTCGATCGCCGGATGGAGGTTTTTGGTGCTGGGCAGCCCACAGAGCGAGACGACCGGCCCCGCTGCCTGATGAGCCGCGAACTCCGGCAGCGTCTCGCCGGGGTAGGGCAGGACGCCGGAGAGGCACTCGTAGAGCGTCGATCCCAGGGCGTAGATGTCCATCTGCGGCGTGGGCAGGTCGCCGGCGATCTGCTCGGGGGCCATGTAGCCCGGCGTGCCGACGCACTCCGCTGCCGTATCCGAGGCGAAGGCCATCACGCCGAAGTCGAGGAGCTTCACCTGGTCGGCGCGTCCGTCGGGGCTGGTGGTGAGCATGATGTTCTCGGGCTTCATGTCTCGGTGAATGATGTGGTGATCGTGCGCCGCCGCTAGCGCCTTGGCCGCCTGCCGGATGATCGGCAGCGCGCGCTCCACGGGGAGGCGCCGCGTTTGAGCCAGCACCTCGGCGAGGCTCTCGCCTTCGACCAGCTCCATCGCGAAGAAGAAGCGCCCGTCGTCGAGCTCGCCGAAGTCGATCACGTCGACGATGTTCGGATGGCCGATGCGGCTGCAGGCCCGCGCCTCCATCCGAAACTGGGCGATCGCGCTCGACTGCCGCGCCAGCTCGTGGTCGAGGATCTTGATCGCGACCTGTCGCTCGAGGTCGATATGCTGCGCGCAGTAGACCTGAGCGCTGCCGCCGGCGCCGAGCTTGCGCACCAGGCGGTAGCGCGTGCCCGGGATGCGGTCACCGATGTCGAGGGGCACGGGCTCGATCATCGGGCGGTCGATCTCGGCGGCGCGCCCGTAGGTCATGGTCGTGGAGCTCGGCACGAGCCCCTGGTCGTGGGAGGTCTTGGCCTTTTGCGTCACCGCCTCGGTGAGATCGGCGAGGTGACTGATGGTCTTGGCGCAGCGCTTGGCGAGCAGCCACGAGAGCTCCGACGAGCCGTAGCTCGGGGCGAGGCGTCGCAAGGCCTCGACCAAGTCGGGGCGGGCGCGGTCGAGGGAGTCGGGGCGCTCATCGGGGTCGAGGCGCAGCATCCGATCGACCGTGCGGATCACCGTGCCAGGGACGTCTTTTCGCTCGACCAGCGGGGCCTTCCAGTTGCCCGAGAGCACGGCGCCGACGTAGGACTCCGGATCGCTGGCGACCAGCCGCTGGCCGGTGAGCAGCTCCCAGAGCATCAGCCCGACCGCGAAGACGTCGCTGCGGCTGTCGAGCGGCTGCTTGCGGATCACCTCAGGCACGGCGTAGCCAGGGCTCTGGAAGACCGTCTGCACCGACTGCTGCCCGATCCGCAGCGCGCCGAAGGAGCCGAGATCGACGAGCTTCACCACGCCGTCGAAAGAGAGCATCACCTCGAGGGGCCAGGCGTGGTCCGGGGGGACCTCCCCACCGCCGACCTGCTCCCCCCGGCGACGGGCCACGTAGGAGACGGCCTCGCCCATCTCGAGGGCCACATGGAGCGCCGCCTCCGGCGACAGGGGGCCGTTGTCCGCGACGGTGTGGAGGAGCTCCTCGACCTTGACTCCGTCGATCTGCTCCATCGCGACGAAGGGCTGCTCGTCGGTGGCGCCGACCTCGAGGATCTGCACCAGGTTTCCGTGGATCAACCGCACCAAGAGCGCCGCGTCTTCTCGGAATCGCTTCGAAAAGTCGGGCATCGCCGCCAGCTGTGGGCGCAGCCGCTTGACCGCGCAGAGGCGCGGGAAGTCGCCCGTGGTCTGGGCGAGGAAGACCTCCGAGGTGCTCCCCTCGGCGAGGCGATAGTGCAGAACGTAGGAGCCGAAGAGCTCTGGCAGGGCCATCAATGTCTCCGTCAGAACAGCCAAACCGGCCCTCGGTGTCGCGGCGCGACGGCTGGCGGCGGGTTCGACGCCAGCGGCCTCCCGAGGATGTCGGCCGGTGAGCGGGAGCATACCCGCGGCTATCGCGGACCGCCACTTCGAGTTCGATGGAAGGAGGCTTGGTGACGGGGAGGAGGCGCGCGGTCGCGTCTACTTGCGCCGGCGCAGCGGGGCTACTTGCGCCGGCGGATCAAGAGCGCGAGGCCGACCAAGAGCATTAGCGGTAGGGCGGTGGGGAGGGCGGACTCGCCGTCGACGCGGCAGTCGCAGCCGCCTTCGACCGCGCTGCCCGCGGCGCCACCGTTGGTCTCGCCGCCGTTGTTGCCACCAGGCCAGGGGACGCATTTGCCGAAGCTGCAGTACTGGCCGTCAGGGCAGGTCACGTTCTGGCACGGATCGACGCAGTTCTGCGTGCGGTCTGGGGTGCAGGGTGGCAGGCAGTCCGAGTCCTCAGCCTCGGTCAGGCCGGGTGGGCAGCAGCCGTCTTTGCCACCAGCGCTGGCTTGCTTGCTGTTGGTCTCGCAGCGCACGTCACAGCCGCTGCCGATCAACGTGGTCTCGGTGCAGGGGTCGCCGTCGTCGTCGCAGGCCTTGGGGCAGGCGCCGGGCTTGCTGGCGTCGATCCCTGGATCGCATTTCTCGCCGGGCTCGAGCACGCCGTCGCCGCAGCCGCTGGGGCAGTCGTTGTCGTTGGTGGCGCTGGCCCCGGGCGGGCAGCAGCCGTCGCCGTCCTTGGCGTTCTTGATCGGGGTGTTGGTGCAATAGGCCAGACAGCCCGAGCCCATCAGCTTGTCGGCGGTACACGCTTGGCCGTCGTCGCAGCTCTGCGGGCAGGCGCCGGGGTTGCCCTGCGGGATCCCCGTGTCGCACCACTCGCCGGCCTCGACCTTGCCGTTGCCGCAGACCGCCGGGCCGCCGCCCGCATGGGAGCAGTAGGCGCCGCAGCCGGTGCCGGCGATGAAGTCTTGCGTGTTCGGATCCTTATCATCGCAGTCGCTGGGGTGCGTCGGGCATGCGCCGGGCTGCCCCTTCGGGATTGCGGTGTCGCATTTCTCGCCACCGTCGATCTTGCCGTTGCCGCAGAGGTTGGTCGGGCAGGTGTTGACGTGGGTACAGAAGGCGTCGCAGCCGCTGCCGAAGACCTGGTCCTTCGTGCAGGGGTCGCCGTCGT
>PDPC01000217.1 GCA_002747355.1 Pseudomonadota bacterium
CGCCGGTCGTACCCGAAGCTCATGTCCCGGCAGCGGATGACCGCGGTGGCGCTCATGGTCTTTCCCCCTGCAGGGCGGTGGCCAACTCCGTGGCGATGTGGCGCAGGTTTTCGGTGTAGGCCGTCGCGAGGGGGTCCAGGGGCAGCAGGACGGCGCCGGTGGCGCGGCTGATGGACTCGGCGCTTTTGCGGCTGAACTGGGGCTGCACCACGATGACCCGCGCCCCCTGCTCCTTGATCCGTTCGATGGTCTGGGCCAACTGCCGCGGACCGGGCTCTCGGCCCCCGACCTCGATGGCCTCTTGCCGCAGCCCGAAGGCCGCCGCGAAATGCCCGTAGGCGGGATGGTAGACGAAGAAAGAGCGACCGCGGACCGGTTCCAGGACGCCCTCGATTTCCCTCCGCAGGGCGATCATTTCCTGACGCAGTTCGGCCGCGCGCTGCCGGTAGTCCGCCGCGTGGGGGGGATCCAACTGGGCCAGCACATGGGCCATGGTGTCGGCCATGGCGGCGGCCTGCATGGGGTCCAGCCAGAAATGGGGGTCGAGATCGTCGTGGTGGTGGTGGCCGTCATGGCTGTGGTGGCCGTGCCCTTCCTGGGGCCGGGGACCATGGATGGGCAGGGCGTTTTTCAGCCCGGCAATACGCCGCAGCAGGCCGTTCTCAAAGGGCACGCCCACGCTGAAGAAAACGGTCGACCGCTCCAGGTCCGCCATCTGCCGGCTGGTGGGTTCAAAGGTGGCGGGGCTGTGACCGGGGCCCACCATGGCCTGGACCTGGATCCGATCCCCGCCGATCCGCTCGGCAAACCAGACCTGGGGCAAGATGCTGACGGTGACCCGCAAAGGGGGCTTGGCGGCCCATGCGGGCCCGGCGAACGCCGGCAACAGCAGAGCCGTCAGCAGGACGGCCAGGATGGGGGGCAACTTTTTCATGGGAGCCATGATAACCCTTCGGGGGGCCGGCGCAATCAGAAACCCCCGGCGCGTTGGGGACGGCAGTATTTTAAACTGGTACCGGAGGCCTCGTTGGCTTAGCTTGGCTGTGTGTAGTAGCCGCCCCCGGCTGCACGCCGGGCCGACTTTTTCCGTCCCTCATCCAAGGAGCCCATCATGCCCCTGATTCCCATGCGCGTCCTGCTCGACCACGCCGCCGAAAACGGTTACGGCGTCGGCGCTTTCAACGTCAACAACATGGAGCAGATCCAGGCCATCATGATGGCGGCCACCGAGACCA
>PDPC01000001.1 GCA_002747355.1 Pseudomonadota bacterium
GCGGCAGCGGCGGCGCGGGCGGCGGAGGCTTACACGTCGCCGCCAATGAGAGCATCGCCGTCAGCGGCACGATCAACGTCGGCGGCGGCGGCGGCGACGGTGGCAGCTATGGAGAGGCAGGCGGCGGTGGTGGCGGCGGCGGGATGCTCGTCTTCGAGTCGCTCTCGGTGACGTTCAGCGGTGTGGCCGCGGCGAACGGCGGGGGCGGCGGCGCGGGCGCCAAGGACCAGTTCGACACAGACGCCCAGGACGGCGAAGACGGGCGCCCCTCGACGAGCCAGGCGCTAGGCGGCACGAGCAAGGGCTCTAATGGCGGCGACGGCGGCAAGGGCGGCACCGACCTGAAGGCAGAGGCCGGCGAGACAAAGTGGAACGCCGGCGGCGGGGGCGGCGGCGCCGGTCAGATCCGCGTCCGCGCGCCGACGCAGCAGCTCAACGGCGTGATCTCGCCCTCCGCGATCACCAAGACGGCGATCGATAAGATCTAGCAGACACTCAAGACCTCCTGGTCGAACCCCACAGAGCCCTCGGAGACCCGCATAGCTTGACATTCCGCGGAGGTCGCAGCACCTTCGTAGCAGCCTCCAACCTCTGTCGCTCTACCACCGGGACGACCTGCATGGACAAGCGAGTTCGCATCGTCAAGCGCATGATGGACATCGCCGCCTCGAGCGTAGGGTTGGCGCTGACCGCGCCGCTCTTCCCCTTCATCGCGGCGGCCGTCTACATCGACTCCCCCGGCCCGATCTTTCTACGCCAGCGCCGCGCCGGCGCGCTGATCGACGACGAAGAGGAGGGCGGGCCCGGTCCCGCCGATCCGATGGCGATGGCCGGGGTCAAGGTACCGCGCTTCGTCGAGTTCGAGATGTACAAGTTCCGCTCGATGATCCCCGACGCCGAGAAGTTCACCGGCCAGGTCATCGCGTCCAAGGACGACCCGCGGATCACCCGCGTAGGGAAGGTCCTGCGCAAGACGCGCCTCGACGAGCTGCCGCAGCTCTACAACATCCTCCGCGGCGACATGAGCCTGGTCGGGCCTCGCCCGGAGCGCGCCGAGCGGCAGGCCAACTTGGCGATGGCGATCCCCTTCTTCGAAGAGCGGATGCGCGGCGTGAAGCCCGGCCTCACAGGCCTGGCGCAGACCAGCCTCGGCTACTCCGGACGCGCGGCGGATGATAGCGCGATCAAGGCCTTCGAGGCCACCCTGGTCAATCCCTTCGCCCTCGAGTTCGCGGGCGTCGGCGGCGAAGGGGACGCTTCAGAGGGTGAGGACGCGATCGCCGAGGCCGACGACATGCGGATGAAGCTGCTCTACGACCTGCCCTACGTCGCCTGCCTCGAGCGCCTCTCTTCGTTTCTGCGGATGGACATCTCGATTATCCTGCGCACGCCGCTGGTGATGATCCGTGGCCTCGGCAGATAGCGCTCATCAGACGAAAAGGAGAATCCATGAGCCGTTGGGGTTCCGTCGACGAGGTCCTCGATTTCGCCATCGAACGCGAGCAGGCTGCATCCGACTTTTACAAAGATCTCGCGACCAAGGTCGCCTCGAAGCCGATGGCCAAGGTCTTCGAGCAGTTCTCGCGAGAGGAGATCGGCCATAAGAAGCGCCTGATGTCGATCAAGGCGGATCACAGCCTGGCGCCGGCCGCGCAGAAGGTCCTCGACCTCAAGGTGTCCGACTACCTCGTCGACGTCGAGGCGACGCCGACGATGTCGAACCAGGACGCGCTGATCCTCGCGATGAAGCGCGAGAAGGCCGCATTCAAGCTCTACACCGACCTCGCGGCGAGCACCGACAACAAGGCGCTGCGCAACACCTTCAACATGCTGGCCCAGGAAGAGGCCAAGCATAAGCTGCGTTTCGAGATCGAATACGACGAGCAGGAGATGCGCGAAAACTAGCCCGGCAGGGTCGCCGCGGTCGCCGCGGAGCCTGCGCCGGCTGTGGGGTCTGCGCCCGCGATGGGGCCTGCGCCCACGATGGGGCCTGCGTCGCCGCGTCTACCCGGGAGCTCATCAGTCACAACGCAAGCGAAACGAGGAGCAGCCATGGACTACACTCAGCTGCGTGTCGAGGTCGACGGCGCCATCGGCACGATCACTCTCGCCCGCCCCGACGTGCGCAACGCGATGAGCGTCGAGATGGGCGCCGAGCTCTGCCGCGCCGTGGGCGAGCTCAACGGCGTCTCCGAGCTACGCGTCGTGCTCCTCCGAGGTGAGGGCAAGGCCTTCGCCGCTGGCGGCGACTTCGGCTTCCTCGAAGATCGGGTCGCAGACCAGCCGGAGCGCAACCGCCGGGTGATGCGCGACTACTACGACCTTTTCCTCTCGATCCAGAAGCTCCACGTGCCGACCATCGCCGTGCTCCAGGGCGCGGCGATCGGCGCTGGCCTCTGCCTCGCCTTGGCCTGCGACATCCGCCTGGCCGCCCCGGAGGCCAAGCTCGGCGTGAACTTCGTCCGCGTGGGTCTCCACCCGGGGATGGGCGCGACCTGGCTTCTACCGCGGATCGTCGGGCCAGCCAAGGCCAAAGAGCTGCTCTTCACCGGACGGATCCTCACCGCCGCCGAGGGGCTACCCTTCGGCCTGGTCAACGCCGTGCACCCACCAAAGGAGCTGGGCGCGGCGGCGCTGAAGATGGCCGAAGCGATCGCCGCCAGCGC
Organism: Pseudomonadota bacterium; assembly: GCA_002747355.1. Taxonomy (GTDB): domain Bacteria; phylum Myxococcota_A; class Polyangia. The sequence continues at coordinate 2,667 of PDPC01000001.1, forward strand.
GCCGCTGGCGGTCTCCCGGGCTCGCGACAACCTGGCCTGGACGGACGTACGCACCCTCGATCAGGCCCTCGACGCCGAGGCCAGCGCCCAGGCGCTAGACTACGCCAGCGAGGACATGCGCGAGGGCCTCGCCGCCGCGAAGGAGCGTCGTCCAGCGACGTTCGAGGGGCGCTGATAGACGACCCTATTGACAGAGCGCTCTAGAGCAGCTGCCGCAGCAGCTGGCGCGCGGCGTCGACCCAGGCCTGCCAGGGATCGGCGGCGTCGCGGAGCGGCGACGCTTGCCCGCTCGCTGGCGTCAAGACCGGCGCCGACGCCGACAGGTCGAGGTGGTTGCACAGCACCTTCTGCCACCCCACGCGCCCCTCCCTCGGCCCCGACGAGGCGAACGACACGAGGTCGACCTCGGCGCGCGCGGCCTCGCCCTCGAGCTGGGTCCTCAGCGCGTCGAGGCTCTCAGCCCGTTTGACACAGGCGACGCCCTTGTCGATCCACTCGCCGAGGAGCAGGGTCGCCACCTCGCGCTCCTCGGAGAGCGGCGCCACGCCCCGCTCGTCGTCGAGCAGCACCACTCGCAGCTCCAGCGCCTCGTCGCGCAGCCAGTCCGAGAGGCGACGCGCGGCGGAAAGCAGGAGCCCAAGGGCCATCACCAGCCGCTGCGCAGGGAGCTGCGCGTCCTTGAAGCGCGCCTGCACCAGATCAGGGGCGAGGGAAAAGACGATCAGCCGTCGGTTGCGCGAGAAAACGCTCTCGTCGCGGGTGTAGTAAAGCAGCTCGCCCTCGGCGTAGCGGACGTCGAAGAGATCGTTCGCCTCGCGTTCTCCCCCTTCGCCGGCCTCCTCTGCCGGATCCATGTAGGCCAGCTCGGAGCTGACGAGGTTTTCCAAGCTGCCGCTGTTGGAGATCGCGGAGAATCCACCGGTGGGGTAGTGGCTATCGTCCTCCACTCGCGTTTGCACGTCGCCTCGGCGCCGAACGATACGCCGCAGCCGCTGCGGGATCGCCTTATCGAAGGCCGCCGCGATCTCGACCATCTGCCCAGCGGCGAGCCGCTGAGCGCGGCTACGTAGCACCTCGAGGTTCTCCAAGGCGAAGACGATCGCGTCGGAGAGCAGCATCCGCAGGTGGCGCGCTCGCTGGGCAAGCTCCTCGTAGCTTGCGACAAGCGCCGCGACGCCCTCGGCGCCGCCGGCCTGGTGACGTAGGGCCGAGAGGCCGAGGTCGAGGAGCTCGGCCGGCGGACGATTGAGCAGCCGCCGAGCGATGGCGGGACGCACGGGCGCGCCCCCATCGAAGCCGAGGTTGCCCAGCAGGTGCTCGACCACCAGCGCCACCGCCGCCGGTCGCTGACGCTCTGGGAGCCGCGCCAGCGCGTCGGCCGCCGCCTCGAGGCGCGGATCGGCGGCGAGCCGCCCCAGCACGTGCTCGTCGTAGCGGGCCAGCGCTCGATCCACTGCCGGATCCCCCGAGCTGAGCGCCCGTGAGCTGTCGAGCGCTGCTCCAGCGAGCAGCTGCCCGACGTCGGCGATCACCCCCACGGGAGGGAGCTGTGGCGCCTCCTCCAACGCGGCTCGCACCCACGGCGAGGCAAGGGCCACCGACTCGGCGCTCGGCCGCGTCAGCCGACCGAGGCAGAAGCCGACGGCTAGCCAGCGCTCGGTGTCGCGCGCCTCGTCGCCCAAAGACCCGGCGCCCATTCGCGCTGAGGATCGCGCCTCGGTCACGAGGCTAGCCCCAAGAGCTTCGGCACCTTCTCCTCGAGGAGGTCGATCTCCTCGCGGGTCTCGCCGAGATAGGACAAGAGCTGTAGATCTTGACGCTCGACGGCCCCGCCGTGGACGACCCAGGCGCCGACGCGCAAGAGCCGATAGAGCTTGACCACCTTGCGGTCGCTGATGAACACGTCGTCCTCGCGAACCAACGTCTTGATCAAGCGTCGCAGCTCGCGGAGCAGCTCCTCACGAAAGTAGCGATCGCGATCGCGCCACAGGTTGCCCTCGGCGTCGATCTCGCGGCGGCTCATCTGCAGCGTGAGGTACCTATGGGCCTTGAGGAAGTCGACCAGCGTCGCATGCCCCTCGGCCCAGGGGCGCTGGTTGAGATCGCGCTGCGTCTGGGCGTCGAGGCCGGCGTCGATCAGCTCGATGAAGTGCTGCTGCTGCACCGGGCGACAGGCCGCCTTGAGGCAGAAGCGATCCTTCAGCGCCGCCAGCTCAGCGTGCTCTGGGATCTCGTTGGTCGCGGCGAAGAGCACCTTCAACCGCACGGGCATCGGCGCGCCATCTTGGTAGAACTTCCGCTCGTTGATGATCGTCAGCAGGCTGTTGAGGATCGCCGAGTTCGACTTGAAGATCTCGTCGAGGAAGACCAGCCGCGCGGTCGGCAGCTTGCCCCGGTCGCGGCGGATGTAGCGCCCCTCGCGCAGCAGGTTGATGTCGATCGGGCCGATCACCTCCGAGGGCTCGGTGAAGCGCGTCAGCATGTACTCGAAGTAGTCGTCGTCGGAGATCTGCAGCGCGTCTTTGAACTTCAGCACCAGGTCCGACTTCGCCGTGCCGGGCGGCCCCACCAGAAGCAGCGGCTCCTGCGCCACGGCGCAGATCGTCATCAAATCGATCAGCGGCTGCTTGGCCACGAAGAAGCGGCCGAGGGAGACACGAAAGCGGTTGATCCGCTCGCGCAGCTCCGGCGCCTCTTTGGCCAGGTCCTCGTAGGTCAGCTGGTCGAGGTCGCGCTCGAGCCGAAAGACCGCGTCCTCTGTGCCCATCTCATAGCCAGACGCCGCCTCGGCGATCTTGCTCGCGTCCTCTTTCGATCTGCTCATCAGGGGGCCTCGCGGTGCACGCGACGGCGCACCAGGTATTCATCTTCGTCCTGCCAGCGGCGGCCGAGCTCTCCCAGGGCCAGCTCGTCAGAGGCGAGCCCGAGGATCAGGCTCTCCATGAAGCTGACCACCGAGAGGCAGAAGTGGCTGTTGGTGTTGAAGCTGTCGGTGATCTCGCCGAGCTGATCGGCGAGCTTTGCCAGGTCGCTGATGGCCCGCTCGAGAGGCATATGCGCATAGGCCGTGGCCAGCGCGCGGGTGACGTTCAGCCGCTCGACCGGCATCAGACCGCCCTTCTTCAGCGCGGCCTGCCCGGCCTTGAAGGCCTGCTCCGCCTGCTCGTACTGCCCGAGATCGGCCAGCCCGGCGCCGAGCTGTACGCGGCAGATCAGCGCCTCTGGCGTGTCTCCGACCACGGCCTTGTCGATCACCTGCAGCAGCCGCGAGGCCTCCTCGCGCAGCCCCACACGGCGCAGGGCGCGCAGGCACTCGCCGACGGTCGCGCCTAGCTCGGCGGCGCTCTCTGTGGAGAGATCGGTGACGAGGGCCTCGATCGCCGTTAACAGCTCGAGGGAGAGCTCGCGCCGGCCGAAGAGCCCGGCGAGCATCAAGGCCTCTTCGTAGAGCTGATAGCGCCGCGGCGGCGGTACCTCCGAGAGGCTATCGACCAGGCGCCGCAGCTGCGGCACGGCGACGGACTCGGGCAGCATCGGGAAGAAGTCCATCACACCATCGAAGAGCCGCGCTCGGTCGTCGAGTTCGGTCTCGGCGGCGAGCGCCTTGGCCATGATCGCGGCCACCTGCTCGGTGAGCTCGGTGGCGTCGGACATCCCCCGCAGCGCCGCGAACTCTTCGCCCCGGGGATCGGCCTCGTCTCGCTGAAAAGCCAAGACCGGATTCAGGCGCTCCTGAGGCTCGAGGATCGACGAGGCCTGGCGCAGTCGGTCGATCTTGTAGCGGGGAAAGCGCGGCAGATCGTTGAGCCGGCCGGAGAGCTCGCGCGACAGCGGCGTCTCGGCGGGCAACCCCTCGAGGGCCTGGTCGACTCGAGCGCTGTAGGCGTCGCTGAGGTAGCCGTGGATTGGATCGTCGGCGTCGACCAGCGGCAGCGAGGCGTCGCGCAGCTGGCGAGCCCGATCGGCCTGCCCCAGCCGCGCGAAGCCCCAGGCGAAGGAGAGCTGCACGTAGGCGCGGGTCAGCGCCTCCGTGGCCTCCACCGCCGAGGGCTTGCGGCGGGTCTTGCCGTAGCGCTCAAGCAGCGCCTCGAGCTGCCCGGCTAGGATCTCGACGCTCGCCGCGTCGCGGCCCCCCTCTCCGCCGGTGAAGCGTAGAAACGATGGAACGTCGCGCTCGAGCGAGAGCCCCCCATAGAGCCGGCCGAGGATCCGGTCGCGGGCCCGGGTCAGCGTCAGCGCGTCGCCCCCCGAGAGACGTGAGAGCGCCAGACGCGAAAGCCAGATGCTGCGTACGTCCAGCTGCTCTTCGTGCAGGTCGAAAAAGAGCGCGACGCGTTGCGCGTCCTTGGGGCTCGGCGGCTCCCCAGCGAGCTCGGCAGCGACGACGGAGGCGACCACAGCGCGTAATCCCTCCACGCTCGGCTCGTCGAGATCGAGCGTGGTCAGCGGGTCGGTGACGCTGGCTAGCCGCGCGGCGACGTCGGCCCAGGTCACGGCGAGGCCGCGGGCCTGCTCGCCCTCGACCTCCCAGAGCGCGCGGGTCCAGCAGAGGGCGGCCTCGCGCTCGCGAGAGAGCCTGGCGTTCTGCTTGCCCAGCTCGACCCAGAGCGCCAGCCGCTCGGGGGCGTCGGCCGGCGCGTCGAGCTCGAGGAACTGCCCCTCGAGCTCGCCCAGGCGCCGCTGCTCGGCGCTGCGCAGGGCGGGCGCCACCGCGGGCAGCAGCTCCTCCATCTCGATCGCCACCTCCTCGATCGCCACCTCCTCGATCGTCACCTTTTCGCCTCTCTCCACCTCTGTCACCGGCCTCTCGACCCGCTGTCGCCCACCCCGAGGCTTCTGCTCCACCGGCTCCTCGACCTCGGGCTCTGGGGGAGCCTCCGCCCACTCGACCCCGACCGACTCGTAGGCGCTGAAGTCAAAGAGCGCTGAGCGCGCCCACCCCTTTAGGGTCTCGGCGCCACTGTCGATCACATAGTCGATCCACTCGGGCAGCGGCGAGAGGGCCGCCTCGGGCAGGCGCTCGATCGTGAAGCGCCGCGGATCGTCAGCGCCCCCCCGCAGGATCGTCAAGAGCTCCGGATCGGGGGCGAGCAGCGCCTCGAGGGTCTGCCGCCGCAGCGGCGGCTCGAGGAGCGCGTCGGCGGGCAGCAAGAGCTGCGCGATCTCGCGATAGGGCGCGTAGGCCTCGACGCTCTCGGGGAGCTCGAGGTGGGTTGGCTCGCGGCGGCCGCGACCGGCGCGGAGCACGATGGTGGGCCCCTCGCCGTTTTCATCCGCCTCAACGACGGCGAAGGCCAGCTGCGCGAGGTCGGCCTCGGGCAGCTGAGAGACGAGCTGCTCGACCAGCGCCATCGCCCCCCGCCGCAGCACCCAGAACCTCGGCGCCGCGTCGCGAGCCTGCCGCAGCAGCGTCAGCTCCACCGGCAAGCGCGTGCTCGGAAGCTCGGCCTCGCTCAGCGCGGCGGCGGCGGGCAGCTGCACGTCGAGCAGCTGGTAGACATCGCGCCAGCGCACTGGCGGCAGCGGACGGAACGCGCCGTCGCCGTCGATCAGCAGCAGGCCATCTCCTTGGGCCTCGAGCTTGTCGGCGAGGGGATGCTCGTAGCCGACCTGCACGAAGACTCGCTCCAGCCTTGGCGGCGAGGAAGTGTAGACCCGCGCGCCGTTGGGATCGTCGAGCGCGCGAAGCAAGGTGTAGTAAGGCGGCGCTACGGCGCGCAGCAGCCGCGGCGTGCGCGCGTCGCCGGTCTCCAGGCAGAGCGCCTGGCGATCACAGCCGAGACGCAAGAGCTCCCCCGCGAGCCCCAACAGGGAGCAATCGTCGGGCAGGGCGAAGAGCGCCTCGGCGCAGGTGATCTCGCCATCGCCGACCCAGGATGGGAGCACGATCTCGGCCCAGCAGGAGACCTCGCGGACGTCGTCACCGCGGCCGAGGCCCTTGCGTTTGACCGCGACCCCCGCCGATCGCAGGTCATCGAGGGCGCCCTTGGCCAGCCGCGACCTCGTCTGCACCGTGAGCTGGCCGCCGTCGTCGCGACGCAGCTTCGCCGGCTCGGCCTGTACCTCTCGCGGCACGAGATCGGCAGAGATCGCGACGCGGAGCGCCTCTTCGCTGGAGAATACGAGCGTCGACATCCGCAGCTCAGCTCCCCTGATCGATCGCCTCGCGCTGCGCCAGCTCCTCGGCCGCCGAGAGCTCCCGCCGCTCGTCGGCAGACGGGTCGCGCTCGACGACGATCCGGCCCAGCTCCGCCGCCGAGAGCGCCCCGCCCTCGATCAGCTTGTCGACGATCGCTTGATGCTCGTCCTCGTGCTCGAGGGGCAACGCGTCGTCGTCCGAGTGGTAGATGATGATCACGTCTTTCTTGCGGGTCTGTGGGTCGATCCGCAGGTGAATCGTCAGCTCCGCCATCGCTCACCTCGCTCGCTCGCCATGCATGGTGTTCGCCTCCTTCGCGCCCTCGACCGCGGTCGCCTGATCGAACTCATCAGCGGCGTCGAGCTCTTCGCGGTCGTTCGGCTTCGTCCCGATCCCCTCCGAGGCCAGCGCCTCGGCGTCGAGCACCTTGCGCTCGATCAGCAGGTCGCGCAGCGCCGCTAGGCTCGTAAGGTTGTCTTCGAGGATCTTGCGCGCGCGCGCGCGCTGCGCCTCGAGCACGCGCTGCACCGCCGCCTCCAACTCGGTGAGCAGCTGCTCCGAGAGGCGAGGCACGCCAGGGGCGTCCCGATGGCCGTCGACGAAGACCCGCACGGCCAGCGGCGCCCCCTCGGGGACCAGGCCGAACTGCTCGACCAGCGCCCGCGCGGTCTCCGTGGCGCGCTCGATGTCGCCGGCGGAGCCGATGGAGAGATCGTCGAGGAGCAGCGCCTCCGCCTCGCGGCCACCAAAGAGCACACAGATGCTGTCGAGGAGGAAGCCCCGCGTCACGACATAGCGCTGCGCTGGATCGGCGTAGCGCACGAAGCCCAGCGCGCCGGCGAGGTCGCCGCGGATCGAGATCCGCTCGATCGGGGGCGAGCTCGGGCAATGGAGCGCGACGAGGGCGTGGCCCGCCTCATGGGTCGCCACGACCTGCTCCTCCCTGGAGGTGAGCTCAGGGCGCTCCTGGTACTCGGTCATCGCCCGCTCGACGTCGGCGAGGGTCGAAGCCCCATCGACGCTTTCGCGCAACCTCCAGCGAGCGAGGGCGCGACAGAGGGCCTGGACATGGTCGCCAGAGTGGCGACTATTGGTCCCCTCCACCAGGTCTCCAGTGCGTTTTACCGCATAGCTCAGCGCGCGCTCGTCAAGCTTCAGCGCCAGCTTATCGTCATAGATACGAAAGATCGCCTCCCGGTCTTCTGCGTCCGGGTAGGGGATCTGTAGGTGGAACTCGAAGCGCCCAGGGCGCAGCAGCGCCGGGTCGAGGGAGTCGACGAAGTTCGTGGTACCGACGATGAAGACGTTCTCGTTGGGGCGGAAGCCATCCATCTCTGTCAGCAGCTGGTTGACCATCGAATGCTCGACGCCCGAGCCGGTATAGGTGCCGCGGGCCGTGGCGAAGGAGTCGAGCTCATCGAAGACGATGATGCAGGGAGCCGCCTGGCGAGCGCGCACGAAGAGCTGACGAAGCCGCTCCTCGCTCTCGCCGACCCAGCGGCTCTTCAGCTCGGGGCCGGAGACGACGATCACCGCCGCCCCGAGGGCCGAGGCCATCGCCTTGGCAAAGAGCGTCTTGCCCGTGCCGGGAGGCCCCCAGAAGACCATCCCGCGGGGGACCAGCGCCTCGATGCGCTTGACCTCCGCCGGGCTCTCGACCTGCTCCTTCGCCTCGAGGATCTCGATGATCTCGCGGCGCAGCCGCCGCTTGACCTGGGCGTAGCCGCCGATGTCGCCGTCGAGGTCGAGCTCGGGGACGGCGAGCTGGCCCGAGAGCGTCGCGGCCCGCAGCTGGGCGAAGGCGCGACGAGGATCGGTCGGGTAGTCCTCGCCCTCCACCGCCGCTAGCACCCGCCGCAGCCGCACGGCGTTGACGCCGGAGACGTATTTGTAGAGCTGATAGAGGTTGAGCTGCTTGCCGAACTTACGGCTCTCTCGAAGCGTGATCAGGTGGCAGAGCCGATCGCGCGGCACGCCGATGATACTCACGCGATGCGGAAAGAGACTCGCGATCACCTTTGGCACAGCGAACGACGGGTCTTTGAACCCCAACCACAAGATGTTGGGGTTCTCGTACATCAGCGGGATCACCTCTCGCGCCTCGGCGTTGAGCCCACCGGTGGAGGTGGTCAGCAGGTCGAGGTGGGGCAACACCACCACGCGCTCGTCGACCGCCCCGCGGACCACGTCGCGCAGCTGGCCGATCATCGTCGCCACGATGCCCATCGGCATCCCGTCCGCCTGCGCCTCGGCGCGCCCGTCGAGATAGACACAGCGTCGGCCGTCGCGCTTCAGCCGATCTCGGAGGCATTTATAGAAGTAAGGGGCGAGCTCCTTGTCGCACTCCACCAGCGCCGGCAGCCCGCGACTGAGCGCCTCGTGGCATAGCGAGAGTTCGTCGGGGTAGGCGGCATCCACCGCCTCGAAAGGCGAGAGCTCGACTGGCAGCTGCGACTCGCGCAGCGGCTTCGACGCTATGGGCTTACCGGTCATCATGGTCCTTTGTGCGTTGATATGACGAGAAGACGTGTCAGAGGCGTACGCGGATCGTCAGCTCCCCGCTCTCGACGTCCTCGCTGATCTCTTCGATCTCCCCGAGCTGAGCCGCCTTCTCCTTCAGCGCGGCGGCGGTGGCGCGGTTCACTGCACCGTCGAGCTCGGCCTGAACGTCGCGGAGCTTGCGCTCGAGCTTCTCCGAGACGGCCAGACGTAACGCCTCCTCTTTGGCGTCGGCGGCGGCCTCGAGGCGCCGCTGGAGCTGCTCGCGCCGCTCATTGGCGGCCTCCTTCAGGCCCTCTTGGGTGTAGCTAGCAGCGACGGTCTCTCTCTCGAGTTCGAGCTCGGCTTCAGCGCTGAGGCTGACGGTCACGGTGCCCTCGAGCAGCTCGACCTCGATCGTCACGCCCTCGTCGTCCACGCGACGACAGGTGTCGCCTTCACGCTCGACGCCGAGCTTCGACAGCTCCGCTGCCAGCAGCGTCGCCATCCGATCCTGGGGCAAGACGCTAAGCAGCTCCAGCGTGGTCTCTACGCCGTCGCCGACCCATACGTGACGGCGAAGCGACTCGGACACGGCGATTCGATAGGCTCGGCTCATCGATGGCTCCTGGGGCTATTCCGGTGGGCTATTCTAGTGGGTTATTCTAGTGGGTTATTCTAGTGGGTTATTCTAGTGGGTTATTCTGTCGATGTCCCCGCCGCCTCATCGTCCCGAGCGAGGGTCTGCAGCGATCCCAGCTCGCGGAGTAACATCTCGGCGTGCTCGTGGCGGTCGTTGCCGTATGGCGCCCACCGCGCGAGGAGCAACTGGGCGCTCTCGTAGTCGTCGTCGAAAAAGCGGACCTGCCGCGCCTCCTCGATCCAGACCGCGAAGGCGGACAACCCGCGCAGGAGCGCTCCGGCGCCCCGGGCCGCCGCTTGTCGCTCAGCGAGGTGCGCGCCGCTCTGGGCCGCCTGGGTCAGCCCGGCGATGAAGAGCCGCGCCGTGGGACGCGGGCCGAGCAGCGCCGCCCCGGCCTCGAGCACGAAGCCAAGCAGGTCTCGTCGCCCAGCGCGATCGGCCGCGTCAGAGAGCGCGCAGAGCAGCGCGTCCTGCGCCTCACCCAGCGCCGCGAGCGGCTGCGCTTGGACGATCCGCCCCTTGCCACGCTCAACCGTCAGCCAACGACGGGCGAGCTCCGGCCCCAGAGCCTCGAGGATCGTCGCCCCCGCGCCCTCGACCCATCGCGGATGAAACGCGGCGAGCGCGGCCTCACTCGGCCTCTTTTTCTCTCCCGCGCCGACCAGCAGATCGACGTGGCCTAGCCAGCAGAGCGCCGAGTTGCGCACGGCGGGCCAAGACGAGAGCACCTCACCGTACCCAGCGCGGCGCAGCAGCTCACACGCCAGGTAGAGCATCAGCTCGTCGCCCAGCTCGAGGGTCGTCTTCTTGGGCAGGGAGAAGCCCTTGGCCTTCTTGCCCTGGGGCTCGCCAGCGAGGTGGCGCAAGAGCCGCATCGTCGCCGGACCGAAGCGCAGCGCGGGCGCCGGGCGCTTCTGCCAGAGCCGACCGCGGGCGACCTCTTCGCCCCCCTCGACCAGGCTGTCCTGTGCGCGCCAAGCGCCTTTGCGGGCCAGCGCTATCACGCTGCCACGGCCGAGGAGCTGACAGAGCAGCGCGGCGCAGGTGGGGCCGATGCCGGCAGGCATCACGCGACGGCGGCGGAGCAGCGGCACCACGGCGTCGGGGTCGAGCTGCCCGACCAGCGCGCGGGCCAGAGTGAGCAGATCGTGCTCGCTCGCGGCGACCGGGCGGGTGCGTTGCTCGTCGGGCGCCGCGGGCAACGCGGGCGCCGGACGAAACGCGCTCGTCGTCGCGTTGCGGGCCATCAGCCCTCCTGCTCTGAAGAGGCAAGGAAGGCAGCCCCCGGCCAGCCGTTGAGCGTCAGCGAGCCATCGGCCGCGAGGCGCAGCTCGACGGTGTTGGCGGCGGAGAAGCGGGGATCATCAGCCGCATAGCGATCACTGAGGCGATACAGCCCCTGGTTTTTCGAGCCGATCCAGCGCCGGCGCCGCTCTGGCAGGTCGCGGAGGTAGGGCCCGTCGACGAGCAGGTCGGTGGCCGCCAGCAGCTGCGCCACGCCAGCCTCGCCACGGCGGCCCCGGCGCTCGAGGGCCGCGCGCGTGTAGCCCGAAAAAACCATCACGCTCAGCCCGAGGCGCTGGGCGGCCTCGGCCAGCAGCGCTGTGCTTGGCGCCTGGGCGAAGGGCTCGCCACCGAGCAAGGTCAGCCCCTCGAGATCGTGCTCGCGCTGCGCCTCTCTGAGGGCCTCTTCGAGCTCATCGAGGTCCCGACGCTCGCCACCGACGTTGGGCAACATCTCGGGATTACAGCACCCCTTGCAGCGCAGCGGGCAGCCCTGGAGCCAGAGCGCCGCCCGCTTGCCCGGCCCCTCGGCCTCGGTCTCGGGCAGAAAGCACGCCACCCGCAGCTGTCTCGTGGAGCGCGCGAGAGGCGCTCTCTTCGCAGACGACGGCGATGTCACGCGCGCTGCCACCATGAGCCGATCCTCGGCCTCGAGAGGAGCCCACTCTAACGCGGATCTCGCCCTCGAACACCCCACGGACGATCGCGTGGTGCTTCCCGACGAAAAAGGCGCGTGATGTCCTTGACTGTAGGTGCGAGTCGGATACTATACACCTGTTCAGCATCTCAGCCGTTCCGTGTCAACAGAGATAGGGCCCCAGTCTTCGAGAGCAGCCCGGGAGGACGCCATGATCGCCATCACCAGCAAACGCAGGGCAGCCGAGACCGAGCGCAAAGGTCGCCGCGGTGAGCCGCCCATCCCAGCCCCCCGACGCCATAACCGCAAGGAAATCCTAGGTCTTGCCGAGTCCATGGCTGCCGAGCTGATCTCCCGTGCGGAGAGCGCGGCGAGCCACGGCGAGGCTCAGGCGTTTCTCCGCAGCGCCCAGCTGATGCACGAACTGGTGGGCATCGCCGACGGTCGCCGCACCTCGGCCTACTGGACGCGACGCCCCCGCACGGGCCAAAACGGGCCCGCGCTGCCCACGGCGCTCGCCCGGCTGCGGCGCTTCGGCACCCGGCTGCCCGGCAGCGGCGCCGAGGACGCAACCTTGGTCGCCTAAGCCCCGCGAGGGCGCTTGAACCGAAACCCTTCGGCGCACGTCCAACGAACGTGCAGACGATGACCCGAGCACAGACCGCCCGACGCCTGCCCGTCCTCTCCTTCGTCGGCGCGCTGCTCGTCGCCGCGCCTGCGCCGCCACGAGCCGCGCCAGCACGAGCGAGGAGGCTGCCTTGGATCGTCGACGCGGCCCGCGCCAAACGGGAGCTCGCCGCCGGCGCGCTGCTGCTCGACGTTCGTGGCGCCAAGGCCTTCGCCGCCGGACACGTTCGGGGAGCGCGGCGAGTGCGTTGGCAGACCCTCTCCCGACGTGGTCGCTTGGCCCCTCGGGCGAGGCTCCAGCGGGTGCTGCGGGGGCTCGGCGTACGAGCTGGCCAGAGCGTGCTGGTGGCGGGCGATCCCGCTCGTGGCTGGGGTGAGGATGGCCGAGTCACCTGGACCCTCCGCACGGCCGGTCATCGCCGCGCGGCGATCGTCGATGGCGGCGTGCGGGCCTTGAAGCGCCTGGGCCTCTCGATGACCAAGACCATCACGGCAGCAGGCATGGCGAGCCGCTTCGAGGTGCGCCTCGGCAGCCGCTGGCGCCTCGACCGTGCTGCTGTGCGGCGACGCCTCGAGGGCAAGCGCACGCGCTTCGTCGACACGCGGGAGGCCCGCGAATACCGCGGCGCCACGCCCTATGGCGAGGTCCGCGGCGGGCACCTCCCCGGCGCCATCCACCTCTACTACAAGACGCTGATGGGCCGCGACGGCTGCCTGCTGCCTCGCGGCCGGCTACGCGCCAAGCTGAAAGCCGCCGGCCTCGCCGACCTCAAGGCCCCGATCGTCACCTACTGCACCGGGGGCGTTCGCTCGGCCTGGTTGGTGGTGGTGTTGAAGCACCTCGGCTATCGCGACGTGCAAAACTACGCAGGCTCGATGTGGGAGTGGGCTGCCAAGCCCACGGCGAGTCACCCCCTCGTCAAGCGTTGATCCCAAAGAGCGCGTCGCCCCAACCGCCGCGTTTACACGTATAGTTCAGCCCAATGAACGCCAACGATCATGTCTTCGGGGAGATCGCGATCGCCCTCTCGCTGCTCAGCCGTGCGGACGTTGAGCGGGCGATGCGGATGCAAAAGCGGCGCCCGAACACCACCATCGGCCAGCTCTGCAAGCAGCTGGGCCTGCTCACCGAGTCACAGGTCGAGCACGTCCTCGGCGAGCAGAGGCGTATCCTTGAGCGCCGTCGCAGCGCACGAGCCAAGCGGAGACACGCGCGCCCGGTGGTGGCCAAGCGGTCGTTCGAGCGCGACGCCAGGGAGCTGGGCCGCCTTGACCAGCCCAAGCCGGTCGTTGAGCGCCCGCCAGCGGTGGAGCGTCGTCGTGAGCCACGGATGCTCGCTGACGAGCTGCTCGGCGACCTCCGCGTCACCGAGTCGGCGCCGCGACACGCGGGCCCCGCGGCCGGCCCGGCGCCTGCCCCAACCCCGAGCAAGGCCAAGACGATCCCCCCGATCGACAGCCTGGTCAGCCGCCCCTCGACGCCCACCAACGATCGACATGGCGACCTCCTCGGCCGCCTCGCCGTCGACAGCGGGATGCTGACGATGGACCAGCTCGGCGTGCTGACCCGGCAGCAAGGCCGCATGGTCGGCAAGCTGATCGGCGAGCTCCTCGTCGAGAAGGGCTACGCCACACAGGAGCAGATCGACGAGCTGCTCGATACCCAGCGCCAGCTGCGCAGCCGGACGGAGGAGCTACGAGCCATCAAGGTCACCGAAGGGAGAGACCCGGTCGACCTCGACGGGCTCCCGCTGACCACCGACGCCAGCTCGATGACGGCAGCGATCCAGGCTGAGACCAACCGACGACCGGCGGCTGACCTCTCCGCGACACTGCCGGTGCTCGACCAGCGCGTCGCCGAGGCCGAAGACTCACCGAAGGTCGCGACGCATCGTCGGACGCCGACCGACCTCGACGGCTGGCTGAAGAGCGCCATAGAGGGCGGCGCCAGCGACGTGCTGCTCCACGCCGGAGCGCAACCCAGGCTGCGCCGTCTCGGCGAGCTCGCCAACCTGGCCAACGAGCCGCTCCCCGACGACGTCTGCCGACCGCTTCTCTTGGCTGCCCTAGACGACGCGCAGCGCGCGCAGCTCGGCGAGGCCGGCGAGCTCGACCTGGCCTACGCCTCCGACGTCGGCCGCTTCCGCGCCAACATCTACGAGGACCAGCGCGGCCTCTGTGGCGTCTTCCACTACATCCCGGCCGAGCCCCCTACCCTCCATGACCTCGATCTCCCCGGCGACCTAGCCAAGGTCGTCAACGTGCACCAGGGCCTCGTGCTGATCACCGGCCCTGCGGGCTGCGGCAAGACCTCGACCCTGGCGGCGCTGATCAACATCCTCAACGAGGAGCGTGCCGAGCACATCCTGACTGCCGAAGACCCTGTGGAGTATCTGCACCGCTCGAAGTCTTGCCTGGTCAACCAGCGGCAGGTGCACCGTGACACGGCGAGCTTCGGGCAGGCGCTCCGCGCGGCGCTCCGCGAAGACCCGGACGTGATCTGCATTGGCGAGCTGCGCGACCTCGAGACCATCGCGCTGGCGCTCTCGGCGGCCGAGACCGGACACCTGGTGCTGGCGACGATGCATAACGCCAGCGCGATCCGCGCGATCAACAGCCTCGTCGGCGCCTACCCGCCAGAGCAACAGCCGCAGGTGCGCACCATGCTCTCGGAGTCGCTCCGCGCGGTGATCGCTCAGCGGCTCTTGCCGCGTAGGGACGGTACGGGGATGGCCCTCGCCCTCGAGCTGCTGCTGGTCAACCGCGCCGTGTCGAACCTGATCCGCGAAAACCGCACCTTCCAGCTCGGATCCGTGCTGCAGATGGGTAAGGGCGAGGGGATGCGGATGCTCGACCACTCGCTGGCAGCGCTGGTCGAGAGTGACGTGATCAGCGTCGAGGTGGCCCGCGCCGCCGCCGACAACCCCGAGCGCTTCGCCGCTCAGCCAGGCGAGCGGTAGAGGAGCCATGGCAGACATCGACCAGCTCTTGAGCTACCTGAGAGAGCATAACGGCTCCGACCTCCACCTCGCCGCGAACCTCGCGCCGCGGGTGCGCATCAGCGGCCAGCTCGAGCGCGTCCCGGACTGGCCCCCCATCGACGACGGGGCGCTGCGCGAGATGGTCCGCGAGATCGCGCCACAGCGCTGCTGGGACCACTACGAGCAGCAGCGCGACAGCGACTTCGCCTACGGTCTGGCCGACGGCACGCGCTTCCGCGTCAACGCCTTCGTCCAGCAAAACGGCGCCGGGGCGGTGCTGCGGATCATCCCCGACACGATCGTGCCGCTCGATCAGCTCGGGCTCCCGGAGGCGATCAACGAGCTCGTCCACCTGCGCAAGGGCCTGGTGCTGGTCACCGGCCCCACGGGCTCGGGCAAGTCGACGACGCTGGCGGCGATCATCGACGGGATCAACAAGCGCTACCCGCGCCACATCGTGACCATCGAAGACCCAATCGAGTTCGTCCACCGCGACATCCGCAGCCTGGTCACGCAGCGGGAGGTCCATCAGCACACGCGGAGCTTCGCCGCCGCGCTGAAGGCCGCCCTGCGCCAGAACCCAGACGTCGTGCTCGTTGGCGAGCTCCGCGACGAGGAGACCATCGACCTTGCCGTGAAGGCCGCCGAGATGGGTGTGCTGGTCTTCGGCACGCTGCACACCAACAGCGCCGTGAAGACCATCGACCGCCTCGTCGACGCCTTCCCCTCCAACCGCCAGTCGCAGGTGCGGCTCAGCCTCTCGGAGTCGCTCGAGGCGGTGGTCGCCCAGCTGCTGCTGCGCACCGTCGACGGCGAGCGCTGCGCGGCCAACGAGATCCTCCTGCGCACCACCGCGCTGCCAAACATCATCCGCGAAGGCAAGACTCCGCAGCTCAAGACGGTGATCGAGAGCGGTAAGGCCAAGGGCATGCAGTCGATGGACGACGCCCTCGAGGGGCTGGTGAAGGCGGGAACGATCGGCGCCGAAGACGCCTACCGCAAGGCCGAAGACAAGCCGCGCTTCGAGCGGCTGCTCTAGAGCGCGAACGCGTCGCGCCTCTTCTCAGCACGTCCTACCGCAGCTCAGGCGCGGCGGACATAGCGCGCCTCGCGGGTGTCGACGACGAGCTTGTCGCCGGGGTTGACGAAGAGTGGGACCTGGATCTCGAGACCCGTCTCGAGCGTGGCCGACTTGGTCACGTTGGTCACGGTGTCGCCCTTGACGCCAGGATCGCACTCCTTGACCTCGAGCTCGACGGTGTTGGGGACCTCGACACCGATGCAGGCTCCGTCGAAGAACACGGCGCGGACCTCGTCGTTTTCGCGGATGTAACCCAGCTCGGTCTCGATGTCGTCGCGCTTGAGCGGGAACTGCTCGTAGTTCTCGCTATCCATGAAGTAGAAGGTGTCGTTGCTCTCGGCGTAGATGTACTGGCAGGGGCGAACCTCGAAGTTCGGATCCTTCAGCCGCTCGCCGGACTTGAAGGTCTTGCTGACCAGCTGCTTGCTGCGGAGGTTGCGCAGCTTGGTCTTGATCAGCGTTGCTGCCCCGCGGGCCGAGGGGGATTGAACGCTGATATCGGTGACGACGTAGGGATCGCCGTCGAGCTCGATGCGCACGCCGCGTTTGAGGTCGCTTGTCGAGGGCACGGGGCCTCCTTGTTCGTTGCGCTGCAAGCCGTAGCATCCTGCCGAGGAGCCGTCACGCGCTGAAGCTCGTAACGCTTCGCGGCCCTGACGCCTCTCGCAGCCGATGCAACGTTACCTCCTGGTGCTCGTCGCCTGCGCCACGCTTGGCCTGGCCCCCTTCCTCCCAGAGCCCCACCTCTGGGGCAAGCTGCGCTGGGTCGCCGGCGGCGCCAAGGGGATGGGGCCGATGGACTGGTTCGACCTGCTGATGCACGGCGCGCCCTTCCTCGCGCTCCTCGGGATGGGCCTCTTCGACCTTCTGGGCTGGCTGCGAGGCGAGCGAGGTATCAGGAAAACCTAGAGGTGTCAGGAAAACCTAGAGGTGTCAGGAAAACCTAGGAGATCGCCTCAACGGCGAAGCAGCCGCCGCAGCCGCTGCCCGAGCGACGGGCGCTCGCCGCGAAAAAGCAGCTCGAGCTGACCGCTAGCGTAAAAGCGATGGGCGCGCCAGAGCGCCTGACAGCGTCGTCCCAGCTCACTGTTGACGCCGCGGAGCCGAACTCGCCAGCTCATCTGGCCGCTGAGACCGAGCTTCTGCTCCACCCGCGACAGCTCGCCTGACGTCGCAGCCACCAGCGCCGTCATCAGCGCCTTCGCGGCGCAGCGGCTACCCTCCACGCGGTCGATCGCCCGCTGCTGGCTCTCCTGCGCCTCCCAGAGCCCATCGCGGAGCCGGCGGGCTGCCCAGTCGAGCTCGCCCTCGGGCAGCCTCAACGGCGTCAACGCCTCGAGCTGCCGACCGAAGCGCCAGGAGGCCACGCGACGCTCGACCGAGCCCATGGCGTCCAGGCCGCGAAGCAGCTGCAGCGTGCGATAAAGCTCCTGATAGAGCAGCTGCGCGTCTGGGAGCGAGGTCACAGAACTCGCTGGTGCCCACACAGCACCCCACGCCCAGACATCCTCTTGTTGAGAGCGCGCCTCTGCAACCCACACCTGCCCCACGGCTTTCCTCCGACCTGACGCGCTCGCTCGCGCGAAGACATCAACGCTGACAAAAATACCGTTACCCAGGGAGCCGCGCAAGCAGCAATGCGACATGTGGGCTAGTCACCTACCCATCGCGGCTATGAAACAAATGTCCGAAGATGCGCTCTGTGAGGGTTTAGCGAGGGTGCCCATTGTCAGGCATCGGTGTCAGACGACACCCTCCGGCTCAATCAAAGGCAAACGCAAATACAAACGCAAATACAAACGTTTACAAGCCAGACAACACCTGGTTCCGATGTTGCAAAGAGACCCTCACGCCACCGCAGGAGGTCTCGATGCCCCGTTCCGCTTTCCTCATCACGACAACGCTTGTGACGCTGCTCGCCCTCACCGCTTCAGCTCGGGCTGAGGAGTCGACGGATCAGCTACTCCAGCAGCTGATCCGGGCGGTGAAGGCGAAGAACGCTGCGCCTACCACCAAGCCCGCACGCCCAACCATCACCAAACCCGCACGCCCGGCGCCGCTCCAACGCCCGCCGACCCCGAAACCCACCAACGCCAAGGCGACCGTGAGGGTGTCACGAGCGCGCGTTTTCCTCTTTCTCGCTCCCGTCGCCACGAGCGACGACAAGGCCTCGCGCGACCTCGGCGCCGTGCTCGCCCGCCTCGTCGAGGCTCGCCTAAACAAGCTCGAGTCGGTCAAGCCTAAGACCCCAACGCAGCTGCCCGGGCTGCCGAAGCTGCTAGCGAGCTACGGAGATCTGGGCAAGCTCGATCGCGTCTCCTTGATCGCGATCAAAAACCACACGGGAGTTGACGGTCTGATCCGCTTGCGGGTCGCGCAGAAGGGCACGCTCTTCGAGGTCGAGGCCCGCTACTGGGACTTCCGAAACGGCCGGCTCTTTCGCAAGCGCCACGTCATCGGCGACCTGGACGCCACGCTCTTCGCCGTGCTGCAGCGCGACCTCGTGGCCTTCGCCACCCGAATCCGCCGCAGCTACCGCGTCACCCTGCGTGTCCGCTCGACTCCCAACGGCTGCAGCGTGCTGCTCAACGGCCGCAAGATCGGCAAGACACCGCTGGTCAGGGAGCTGCGGGCCGGTCGCTACCACGTCGAGCTCAAGAAGCGCGGCTACCGCCCCTATCGACGCAGCTTCAACCTCGTCGATGGCGACACGCTGAACGTTCAAGCGGCGCTCTACAACCCGGTGGCCGCCCGTTTCCTCAACGCCAAGCCAGGCTTTCGCATCGACGCGCGAGAGCTCAACCTCGGCTATCGATACGTGTACCTGCCAGGCCTCGACGACCTCTCGGACCACGCCCACTTCTTCAATGCCGAGGTGCTGCTGCGGGTTGGACGCTTCGACTTCGGCGCGCGCTTCGCGGCCAGCGGCCTCTCAACGCAGAAGACCCTCGACACCTTTGTCGGCCCCGATGAGGGCCTCAACACCCAAGACCACCTGCTGATCCAGCCCCAGGCGCTGCTCAAATACACGCTCCTCGAGAAGTTCTCCTTCGCCTCTCTGCGGCTCTGTACGGCTCAAGGCTTCACCTACGCACGGACCGAGGGCAGCGATCGGGCGGACTCTGCCTGGAGCTACGCCGCGGATGTCTACGTCGAGCTCATCACCCGCATCGGTCGCTCGGGCAACTTCAGCTTCGAGCTGCAGCTCGACCTCGGCCTGGCCTACCTCGGCCGCGTCCCCTACACCGAACGCCGCTTCAGCCTCTTCGGCGAAGCCGCCGGCGAGCAGAAGAAGCGCCATATGCTCGGCCCAATGGCCGCTCTGGCGCTCCGCTTCAGCTTCTTCAACGACATCTTCTAGGAGGCCCCCGATGCGCCATCGCTCCCTTCATCTGCTCGCCCCGCTCTCGTTGCTCACAGCGACCCTCGTCGGCGCCTGCGGCAAAACCGACGATCCGGGCTTCGTCTACCAAAACCAGATCTTTCGCGACACGGAGCTGATCAGCGCCGCGAAGAGCGGCAGCGACGCCACGCCCGCCTTCTCCTGGCAGGCCCTCGGCGAAAAGCACGTCGCCCTCGCGATCTTCAGCGAGCCGATCCAGGTCGCCCAAGCTCGGATCGTCAACAGCGACAAGGTCGTCTGGCTCTGGCATAGCGGACTGGGTAAGGGCCGGGAGGGCAACGTGCTCTTCGAGCAGGGGGCCAAAGACGAAGCCGGCACCCCTCCACCGACGAAGCTCGCGCCAGGGACCTACTACTGGGCCGTCTGGGCGCTCGACGAGGGCGGCCACCCGATCGCCTCGAGCGTGGAGAACACCCTCACGGTGCCTTGAACGCCAGAGCGGAGGGTGGTGGAGGTCTTCGGCGCTCGTCGAAGAGCAAGCGATGATCGTGCCAACGCCCGAGTCCGAGTCGATGCCCTGCTTGCGGGGGGCCCGTAGGGTCGGCTATGGTGCCCTCCAACGGAGATGAAAGCGATCGAGAGCCTCCAGTTCATCCGAGAGGTCGGCGAGTTGTCGGCCCTCACCCTCGGCTACAACGCAGCCGTCTGGGTGGGAAACCTGATCGACGATGAGCAAGGGACGATCGAGCTCCAGATCGGTCATCTCCTCGGGCGGCGGATCATGAGCCACCTCGACCTCGCGGTGGAGGTGCGCGGCGCCGAGCATGTCGACGAGCTCTGGCGGCAGGGCGCCGAGTACGCCGTGGTCTCGACCCACGCGAGCTACCTCGACTGGGCGGTGATCCTCGGCTACTTCCCCTCCCCCGTGCGCTTCATCGCCAAGATGGAGCTGGCGAAGGTGCCAGCCATCGGGCGCTTTTTGCGGCTACGCGGCGTGCTGATCGACCGAAAACGGGGCATCGGCGCCAAGGAGGCGATCAAGAACGCGATCGTCGACGAGATCAAGTGGCCGATCCTGATCTTCGCCGAGGGCACGCGCAGCTTCGACGGCGTCGTCCAGCCCTTCAAGCGCGGCGGCCTGACCCTCCTCGCAGAGGCCGGTCAGATCCTCGTCCCCGTGACGATCCTTGGCACCCACGCCGCGGTCCCTCGCGGTCAGACGGTGATCCGCCGAGGCGGCCGCGTCGGCCTCTTCATCGACGAGCCCGTCACCCCAAAAGACGTCCCCGATCCCCAAGCTCGCGTCGACGAATGTGAGCGCCGCGTCCACGCCCGCTTCGATCGCGAGCGCGACACCTTCGGCCCCCCGCGCTAGCACCCCCACAAAGCCCTCCCATCGCCGGGCACAGCACTGCCGGCCGCGCTGTCTAGAGCGCTGATTGAGCCCGGACCGAGCGAGGCGACGCGATTCCGGCCGAGACCGCGGAGCGAAAACGCAGCCATAGTGGTGTTAGGGCGAGTTTGAGCGATAACGAGATCGGTTCGAAGGGCTGGTCACGACAGGAGGGCTAGATCAACAGGCTGCCAGGCCCGACGATCACCGACGCGCTGGTCGAGCCTCGCTGCGCGCATCGCTTCGGCCGCGCAATAGAAACGTGAGTGAGCGTGCGTTCCTTCAGCGTCGGCGCCACGCTCCGCCGGCTCTTCGACGAACACCTCACACCGAGAGAGCAGCACTATGCCTGTACCCACCGCTCTTCTCTGATAAACTCAACCCCGCTAGCTGGAGCGTAACATGCATCACACCGTCCGACCTATAACGATAACGCTGACGTTCACCGTGGTGCTCGTCGGCTGCGGCGACGGAGGCGTCGCCCACACGCCCCGAGATGGCGGTGGCGGCGACAGAGACATCGGGACTGTCTTTCCCGACGCGGCGATCCCGCCAGACGGCAAGGGCCCAGCCTGCAAGAAAAACGAAGACTGCAAGGGAGGCGTCTGTCTCAACGGCAGCTGTTGCGCCAGCGCCGATCAGGTCTGCGGCGACCTCTGCTGTGCGGCGGGCAAGGCCTGCTTCGCCAACGCCTGCGTAACGCCAGGCAAGGTCTGCTACTCGGCTGGAGACTGCGATCCCGGGCAGTACTGCGAGCCAACCCTCGGACCGAACGGCGGCAGCAACGCCGACGGCGGCGTCCCTGACGCGGGAGCCGGCAACAGCGACGCCGGCGGCGCTGGCCAGGTCTGCCTCAGCCCACCTCCAACCGCTGGGCGTTGCCTCGACCTGCCTGAGCGCTGCGGGGCGACGCCGACCCCCGGCTGCCTCCCCACCTGCGAGTTCAAGCCCACACCAGCCAAGACCCTCGACGCCGAGCAGGAGTGGCATTGGGGCGCATCCAACGTCAAGAAGTACAAAGACTATGTCGATGTCTGGTCGACGCCGGTGGTCGGCCGCCTCACCGACACCAACTGTGACGGCAAGGTCAACGAGCTCGACCCCCCGAATATTATCGTGATCGCCGGCGACGCGAAGGGCAGCCAATGCGCCGCCAAGCCCCCAGCTTGCCTCGAGGGCGTACTCCGCGTGCTCGACGGCGCGAGCGGGCAGGAGATCTGGTCGCTGCGCAAGCCCGGCCTCGGCACGACCGGCTTCTCGGCGGTGACCCTAGCTCTCGGCGACGTCGATCGCGATGGCCACCTCGAGATCGTCGGCGTCGACAGCAACGCCCACATCGTGATTGTCGACTATACGGGCAAGCTGAAGGCTACCAGCGACAAGCCGATCCCCCAGGCGCTGAAGGGCGACCTCACGGTCAACACCAGCTTCGGCTGGGGCGGCGGGCTGTCGCTGGCCGACATAAACGGTGATGGCAAGGTCGAGGTCGCCTACGGGCACTCCCTGTTTACGATTAACGCCAAGGGCACCAAGGTGACCTTCGTCGCCAAGGGCAAAGGCGGGCACGGCGGCGGCCCGACTCGGGCGCTCTCATCGTTTTCGGACATCAACGGCGACGGCAAGCAAGAGCTCCTCGTCGGCAACAGCGCCTACGCCTATGATGGCAAGACGATGACCGAGCTATGGACCAACACGGAAGTGGGCGACGGCTACACCGCGGTGGCCGACTTCGACGGTGACGGCAAGCCCGAGGTCGCGCTCTTGATCAGCGCCGCTAACAACAGAGGCAGCCTAGCGATCTTACAGGGCAAGACAGGCAAGCTCCTTGCCGGCCCCTTCAAGCTCCCTGGTACGGGCAACGGCGGGCCACCCACGGTGGCCGACTTTGATGGGGCCCTCCCCAGGCGCCCGGAGATCGGCGTGGCGAAGGCCAACTACTACTCGGTAACCAAGGTCGACCTCTCAGCCAAGAAGGAGGCCGACAAGCTGAAGTTGCTCTGGAAGCAGGCCAACCACGACTTCTCCTCCTCGGTCACGGGCTCGACAGTCTTCGACTTCGAAGGGGATGGCGCCGCGGAGGTGATCTACAACGACGAGTGCTTCATCTGGGTCTACGACGGTAAGACCGGCGCCGTGAAGTTCGCCCACCCGACCACCTCCTTCACCGCCACCGAGGCCTCATTGGTCGCCGACGTGGACGGCGACGGCCGCGCCGAGATGGTGATGATCGCCAACCGCGCCAACCCGACAGACTGGAAATGTAACGTCACGCCCTGGACCACCCCAGACCCGACGCTCAACCGTCCGGCCTGGGAGCCCCCAGCAGGGCAGACCGCCTGGAGCGGGATCACCGTCTTCGGTGGCAAGGGTGGCAGCTGGGTCGGCACGCGTACGCTCTGGAACCAACACACCTACCACGTCTCGAATATCTGCGACTCGCGAGACAGCGCCTGCCACACCAACGAAAACCAATATGGCGTAATCCCGGCGATCGAGAAGACCAACTTCACCGTCACCTGGCTCAATAACTACCGTCAGAACGTGCAAGACAAGGGGATCTTCGACGCCCCAGATCCGTCGCTCGCGCTGCGCGTAGACTGCCAAGCCGGCAAGAGCACGGGCTCGATGACGCTGCGCAGCACGCTGCGAAACCTCGGCCTCGCCCTGCTCCCCGCTGGGGTGAAGGTCGGCTTCTTCGTCCGCGAGACCCAAAGGGAGAGGCTACTCGGCGAGGTCACCACCACCTCGCCGCTCTTCCCCGGCCAGGCTGTGGAGCTGCTCTACACCACGAAGGCCAAAGACGGCGTGACCGCGAAGAGCATCTTCATCGCGAAGATCCTGATCGACCCAAACACCAAGACCTTCAACGAATGCCGCACAGACAACAACACCTCTAACCCAGCCAAGAACCCCTGCGTCCTGCAGTGATGGCGCCGTCTGGCTAGCTCTTCTCCTCGCCGGCCTTCTCGTGATGCCAACCCTCGGGCGTCTCTGGTGCGTCGAGCCAGCTCACGCGCCCGCTCTGTACGTCGTACATACAGCCGACAATACCAATCTGCCCCACCTCGACCAGCGAGCGGATCGTGTCGCTCATCTCGAGGATATGGTGGAGCTCATGCTTCACATGGCCGACAGCGACCTCATCGACGAGCTCCCAGCGCTCCTCCGATGAGAGCTCGGCCCAGTTGGCGACCCGCTCCGGGTCGATCGCGTTGCTGATGTCGTCGAGCATGGGGCCGAGAAACCCTATCGCCTTGCGGGCGCGAGCCTCACCGATGCCGAGCGTCGCCTCGATGGCCATCACGATCGCCTGGTTGCGGGTGTGGCCCATCACCACGATCAGCTTCGTCCCCTCACCGCAGACCACGGCGTACTCGAGGCTCCCGAGGGCCGCGTGGCTGGCCACGTTGCCGGTGGTTCGCACGCAGCGTAGGTCGCCGAGGCCGACGTCGAAGATCACCTCCACCGGCGTGCGCGCGCTGGTGCCGCTGAGCACGATCGCTAGCGGGTGGTGATCCTCGGACGTGATGTCGAGCTGGCGACGGAGGTCTCGGATCAGCGGTCGCCCCTCGGCGAAGCGCTCGTTGCCCTCGACGAGGATCTGCTGGACGGCCGCCGGGACGAGCTTGTTGTGCATCTCGCGGGTGGTGTAGTCGACATACGCCGTCCGGTCCTCGAGAAGATAGTGCTCACGAAACCCCACCAGGCTGACCTGCACGCCGCGGGCCGGCGCCGTCTCGTTTTCGTAGTCGCGGATCAGCGTCAGCACGTCGGCGTCGATATAGTCGGTCGAGCGAGCGTCGAGCATCACCTGACCGCCGGGGGGTACCTCGTCGAGGGCTTTGAGCAGCGCGGCGCGGTTGAGGAAGCTGACCTGCGTCGACAGCTCGATGCGGGTGACCTCGCCGCCGATATGCTGCTCGTGGATCTTGGTCAGCGGCTTACGCAGGTTGCTGTTGAGGATCGAGAACACGCTCGCCGCGAGGCCGATCAGGATCCCGATCAGTAAGTCCGTAGCGAGGATCATCCCCACCGTGATCAGGAAGCGGGCGGCCTCGGCGCGGCCGCTCTGCCACATCTGCTTGAAGAGCGCTGGGCTGGCCAACTTCAGGCCCGTAGCGATCAGGATCGCCGCCAAGCAGGAGAGCGGGATCCGGTTGAGCCAATGGGGTAAGACGGCGACGCTGACCAGCAGCAGCACGCCGTGGAGCAGGGCCGAAGCCTTGGTGCGGTTGCCGGTGTTGATGTTGACCGAGCTGCGGACGATCACCGAGGTGATCGGCAGGCCGCCGAGCATCCCAGCGACGATGTTGCCCACGCCCTGGGCGATCAGCTCCCGGTTCGGTGGCGAGATGCGCTGCCGCGGATCGAGCTTGTCGACCGCCTCGAGGTTAAGCAGGGTCTCGAGGGTCGCCACCGCGGCGATGGTGATGGCGCCGGTGTAGACGGCGGTGTTGGTCAGCTGGCTGAAATCCGGCAGCTTGAAGAGCCCGAAAAAGCCGCTGACATTGGCCGCGACGGGCACCTGCACCAGGTGGGCCTTGCCCAGCACCCACCCCTCACCGAAGGTGGTGAGCGCTATCGCTCCACCCACGCCACCGAGCACGACGATCAGCGGCGCCGGGATCGGCAGCGCCTTGAGCTTGTCGGAGCGCTGCCAGAGCAGGAGCAGCGCCAGCGACGAGAGCCCGATCACGAGCGCCGCTGGGTGGAGGTCTCCGAGCGTCCGCCACAGCGCACTGAAGGTGTTCTCCTGGTTCACCTGCGAAAACGACATATCCCCCGTCGGGTCCGAGTCATGGCCGAAGAGGTGGGGGATCTGCTTGAGGATCAGCAGCAGGCCGATCGCGGCGAGCAGCCCCTTGATCACGCTGGTAGGCACGAAGGCGGCGATGGACCCGGCGCGCAGCACGCCGAGCAAGACCTGCATCGCCCCCGCGATGACCACGGCGAGCAAGAACGCCTCGAAGCTCCCAAGCCCGCTGATCTGGGCGGCCACCACCGCGGCGAGCCCGGCGGCGGGCCCCGAGACGCTGGTCGACGAGCCGCTCAGGGCGCCGACGACGATCCCGCCGACGATCCCCGAGATCAAGCCGGCGAAGAGCGGCGCGCTCGACGCCAGCGCGATGCCGAGGCAGAGCGGCAACGCGACGAGGAAGACCACCACGCCGGCCGTGATGTCGGCGGGGTAGAAAAGCTTGCCATCCGGGGCGCCGGTGGTCACCGGTGGCTGCCCAGATGATTTTGTTTTCGTTTGTTTTTCTGGTGTTTTTTCCATGTGCTCCTGCTTCCGCGAGCGCCAAAGGCTAGCCGAGTCGGGCCAGCATTCAAACGAAAGCCGGTCCGTCGCGGTACGAAAGGTGATGGCAAGTAAACGATGGCAAGTAAACGCTGTCTCGCCGGCACGCCATGCGCTAACCCTCGGGCATGGAAACCACCGGCCTGGAACCCATCGCGCTCTCCCACGATGTCCCGCTGGGACGCGGGATCTACTGCAACCGCACCCTCAACCTGCGCGCCGTCAAGGCCATCGGCTACGACATGGACTACACGCTGATCCACTACAAGGTGGAGGCGTGGGAGCAGCGAGCCTACGAATACCTGCAAGACAAGCTCGTCGAGCGCGGCTGGCCGATCGCCGAGCTGCGCTTCGACGAGGCCTTGACGGTCCGCGGCCTGGTCCTCGACCTCGAGCTAGGCAACATCGTCAAGACCAACCGCTTCGGCTACATCAAGCAGGCGGCTCATGGCACGGCGCCGCTGCCCTTCGACCAGCAGCGGCTGGTCTACGCCAGCACCAACGTCGACCTCGCCGACGAGCGCTTCGTCTTCGTCAACACGCTCTTTTCGAAGAGCGAGGTCTGCATGTACACCCAGCTGGTCGACCTCCTCGACGCCGGAGAGCTCTGCGGCGTGATGGGCTACACCGACCTCTACAAGCAGGTCAAACGCCACCTCGACGAAGCGCATATGCAGGGCGCGCTGAAGGCGGAGATCCTCGCCGACCCTGAGCGCTTCATCGAGCTCGACCCGGAGACGCCCCTGGCGCTCCTCGACCAGCGCCACGCCGGCAAGAAGCTGCTGCTATACGTTACTTGGAATCAGCCTCCCCGACGGGTAGAGAGGCTGATCCGAGGAGGCTCATGGCCAGTCGATCGAAGGAGATCCGGTGGGATCGCTTTC
>PDPC01000216.1 GCA_002747355.1 Pseudomonadota bacterium
CGCGCGCAGCCGTGCCGAGATTCCCCGGGTCCTGGCCAAGGTGCCCACGCCGCGCAGCGCGTCCATCCTGACGCGCCGCTTGGCGGCCCACGACCCGCAGTTGCGTGACAGCGTGCTCAAAAGCCTGAACAAGATGCGCGCCCGCCACCCGCAACTGAAATTCGACAAGGGCCTGGTGGATGAGGAAATTCAGGTGGAGGCCGCCCGTTTCTGCCAACTGGCCCACCTGCGCGGTCTGCTGCCCCCCGCGGGGCCGGCGGCGGCGCTTCTGGCTCGGGCTCTGGGGGAAATGCAGCAGGGGCATCTGGAAAGGGTTTTCCGCCTGCTGGCCTTGCGGTATCCGCCCAAAGACATGGAGGATGCCTACCACGGCCTGGTGTCCGGCCGCCGCCGGCTGCAGGCCAACGCCCGGGAGTTCCTGGACAACATCCTGGACCGTCGGCATGCCCGTGTTGTGGCGATCATGCTGGCCGGTGTGATCGGCCCTGATGAGAACCAGGCCCACGGCAAAGGCGACGGTGGCGGCGAGGGCGGGCTGTGCCCCATCAAGGCCCGACTGACGGACGGGTCGCCCCGTCTGGAGAACACGCGCCAGGCTTTGGACTTCATGGCCGCCCATTACGATCCCTGGTTGGCGGCCTGCGCCATCCACGCCGGGGCCAAGGTGCCGAATCCGGCGGCCCGCGCCTACCTGGAAAAGAAAGAGGAGACGATGCTCAGTCCCCTGGAAAAAGCCCTCGTCCTGCAGAATGTGGAAATTTTCAAGGAAGTGCCCATCGATCAGCTGGCGGCCCTGGGCAGCATCGCGCGGGAGGTGGCCGTGGAGGCGGGGAAAACCGTCTACCGGGCCCATGACCGGCCCGACGGCATGTACCTGGTGATGGAGGGCGCGGTGAATTTGAGCAATGAGGATCAGGTGGTGTACGTGGCCGGGCCGCAAGATCCTTTCGGTCTTTGGGAGTTGCTGGACGAGCAGCCCCGCCTGCTGACGGCGGTGGCCGCGCGGGAAAGCCGCCTGCTGGCCATCAACGGCGAGGAATTCCACGACCTCATGGCCGACGATGTGCGCATCATGAAGGGTATCATCCGCACGGTGTCGCGGCGGCTGCGGGAGATGACCCGCGGGCAACCCTTGCGTTAAGAACCCGGGCTATCCCGCCTAGCCCGGGTTCAATCCCGATCAATCGAAATAGTACGCGATGCGGTGCTGGTTCAGCCC
>PDPC01000108.1 GCA_002747355.1 Pseudomonadota bacterium
TGAAGGCCAAGCTCGATCACAAGATCGAACGCCTCGCCACGATGGAGCGGGAGCTGGCCAGCTACGTCGCGCGCTGCGAGGCGCTGCTCGACAGCCTCCCGCAGGCGGTGATCCTCTGCGACCAGAGGCGCTCGATCCGCTTCTGGAGCTATCAAGCGACCCAGCTGCTCGGCCAGGTCGACCAGGACGTCGCGGCGCGCGACCTCACCGAGCTGGTCGCCGAGGAGCAGCAAGAGGAGCTGCTCGAGCTGCTCGAGACCGCCCGCCAGAAAGGCCGGGCCAGCGCCGACGCGATCCGCTGGCGACACGAAAGCGGCGCGATGGTCGAGGCCTCGGTCGCCGTGACGTTCTTCGGTGAGCCGATCGGCTATGGCTGCCTGCTCACAGACCTCAGCGCCGAGCGCGAGGCCGCGGAGGAGAAGCGCCGATGGGAGGCGCAGGTCGCCCAGGTGGAGCGCCTCGCGACTCTCGGCACCGTGGCCGCTGGCGTTGCCCACGAGATCAACAACCCGCTGATGCATATCCGCCACTGCCTCGACACCCTCGCGGAGGATCTCGCGTCCGAGGCGCCCCCCGAAGACGAGAAGCTGGCCGAGACGGTCTCCGAGGCGCGGGCGAGCACGAATCGGATCTACGCGATCACCCGCGGCCTCAGCGCCTTCTCTCGGGTCGAGGACGACGACGTGGGACCGCTGAACCTTCATGACTGCCTCGACGCGGCGGCGACCATGGCGCGGGCCCAGCTGAAGCATCGCGGCAAGCTCGAGCGCGACTACGGCGACCTTCCCGTGGTGCGGGCCACGCCGGGGCGCCTCTCACAGGTCTTCCTCAACCTGCTGGTCAACGCCGCGCAGGCGCTCGATCAGCGCTCAGCCATCGAGAACGTGGTGAAGGTGACCACCCGGGCCGGCGCCGATCAGGTCACGGTGACGATACGCGACACCGGCGAGGGGATCGCTCCAGACGCCCTCGAGCGGGTCTTCGATCCCTTCTTCTCCACCAAGGCGTACGGCAAAGGCTCGGGCCTCGGGTTGGCGATCTCGAAGCGGATCATCGAGAGCTTCGGCGGCCGCATCGAGGTCGAGAGCGAGCTCGGCGTGGGGACGACCTTCACGGTGGTCTTGCCCACGGCGCGGCACGACGTCGCTGGGTAGCGCGGCGCCGACGGCTTCTCTTGCAGCAGCTGGGGCTAGCGAACCGTGCATCCAGACGCCGTGAGAATAGCGCCAATGGAGCGCTGGCGCTGCGGTCAGCGTCGCGAAGACGAGCACGGCGACGACCAACGCGATCAGCGCTCGACGCTGCCGACGGCGGGCCGCGCAGGCCAGGGTCGCCTCGGCCAGCGTCGCGCCCGCGACGTCATCGACAGGCGGCGCGAAGCGCGCGGCGGCGAAAAGGGCGAGGGCCTCGAGCAGCGCCACCAACAGCGCGGCGTACAGGGGGTAGCCGACAGCCCAATGCTCCGGGAGCAGCAGACACCAGGGGCAGTGGTGCTGCAGCACCTGGTAGTGATAGGCGGAGAGGACGCGGACCAGGGTCAGGGTCGCGACGGGGACCCAGCCGATGGCGATCAACGCGAGGCTCGCTCCATACCCAGGGAGGCGCGAGGTCGAGCGCAGACGCCGTAGCCCCAAGAGGGCGCCGATCAGCAGCCCACCGCCAGCCAGGGCGCTGAGCCAGATCCACGTGTCATCGCCGAGGCCCGCGGTCGTCGTCGCCTGCGTCGCCGTGGCGAAGCCGTCGTAGACGACCTGACAACAGTCGACGGGGCGCGCGGGGTCGAGCGCCCAGAGCGCTCGCGCCGTGTCGAGCACCGCCAGCCCCGAGAGCGGCAGCGCCAGCAGCTGCCAGCGAGCGACCGTCGGCGTCGCCGGCGGTCGTGGCGCCGCGCGGTTCAGAGTGTCGAGCGTGCGCCAGACCCAGAGCAGCGCCAGGGCCAGCCCTCGCAAGGCCAGCGCGCGCTGCCCCGTGCCCCCCATCGCCGTCAGCACGCCCGTGCCGCACATCGCCCCGGAGACGAGCTGCGGCAGGGCGAGGCTGATCCCGAGCACCAGCAGCGCGGTCGACGCGAAAAAGCCCCAGAGCGCGTAGTGGGTGGCGAACGACGCGGCGTCGGTCGCCCCCTCGAGGGCGAGCTGCCGCGGGTCGGTGGCGCCCGGCTCCCAGCCGAGGAGCACCCGCACGTAGGTCACGCTGGCCGTCAGGGCGAAGCAGAACGCCAGCGCGTCGACGACCAGGACCGCGGTCATCAGCGGATGCCAGCTCAAAGCGTGTCGCCCTCCGCGTGCGTTGGCTCTGGCACCTCCTCCCGCGACGTGGCGGAGACGAGCTTGCCCTCGGAGATCTCCCAGCGCCGGTCGGCCACGTCGCCATCACGCAAGCGCAGGTCGTGGGAGACGCAGACCACCGTCGCGTCCTGTGCCGCCAGCTCGCGCAGCCGCCCCAGGACCAGCTCGGCGCCCTCCTGGTCCTGATGCGCCGTGGGCTCGTCGACGAGCACGAAGCGGGGCTCACCGCAGAGCGCGCGCGCTAGCGTCACCCGCTGCCGCTCACCCCCCGAGAGGCCGGCGAGCTGCCGCCCCGCCAGCTTTGCGACGCCGAAGCGCGCGAGCTCCTCCTCGGCGCGGCGTCGAGCCGCTGCGAGGGAGTCTGCCTGCGGCAGGAGCGGCACCATCACGTTCTGCAGCACGGGCAGCTCGTCGAGAAACGTCGGCGACTGGAACGCCAGCCCGACCCGACCGCGCCAGCGATCGCGATGGGCGGCGGCGTAGCGGCTCACCGCCTCGTCGTCCGCCAGCACCTCCCCCGCCGTTGGTCGCAGCAGGGCCGCCAGCAGGTGCAAGAGCGTGGTCTTGCCGCTGCCGATCGGGCCTGTGACCAAGGAGAGCTCACCGGCGACGAAGTGGGCGTCGACGGCGTCGAGGATCAGGCGCTCGCCACCGCCGGGGCGTGGGCGCTTCAGCGTGAGCTCGCGGCAGCGCAGGCCGCGCTCTGGGCGCTCGCTCATGGCTGCTCCCCGCGCAGCCAGGTCTCTGGGTCCGCGGTCGAGGAGCGCAGCGCCGGCAAGAGGACGGCGGCGAGCCAGGGCGCGACGACCAGCCCGGCGACCTCGAGGAGGGTCAAGAGGGCCCCCGTGGGATCGAGGGTGAGCTGCGGTGGCGCTCCGCTCCAGCCCAAGAGCAGCTGGCCAGCCCACCCCGCCCCGCCGACGAAGACCAGCGCGTAGGCGACCGCCCAGCCGAGCGCGAGCGCCGGCAGGCCGATCACCAGGGCGCGAGCCAGGTGCAAGGCGAGGACGTCCCGGCTGCCCCAGCCGAGGGCCTTGAGCAGCCCGACGTCTCGCCGCGAGGCGAGCTGCTGACGCACGGTCGCCAACGTGAGCAGCGCCAAGGCCAAGAGCAACGGTACGGCGACGAGGGTTCGCACCCCGGCTCGCTTGGCGATCGTCGCCCGCGCGGCGGCGAGGCTCTCGGCGCGGGTGGTGATGCGCAGCGGAAACCCAAGCGCCTTGGCCAGGTCCGGCCGGATCGCGGTCATCTCGCTGTCGTGAAAGACCCAGAGCGCCAGATCGCTGGACGCCCCCGCGGGTAGCCCGAGCAGCGCGCGCGCCTGGTCTGGCGCGACGCGGACCAGGTCGTGGGCGATGAGGCCGTGCTCCGCTGCCGTGGCGGCGCTGACGCGGAAGGTCCGCCGCACCCGCCCCTCGAGGGTCAGGAAGTCGCCAGGGGCGAGGCCCAGCGCCGGCCCGACGACCGCCGAAGGATAGCGTGTACCCGCGGGCCTAGACGCCGCCCGCACATCTGTGTTGCTGGGCAGCGTGGCGCCACCGACCAGCGTCACCGCTCGCTCGCCGGCGCGCACCGTGCCCCAGAGCCTGGCCTCGGCGCGGGTCACGCCGCGGACCCTCCGCGCTCGAGCGAGCGCCTCGGCGGGCATCGGCTGCCAGCCCGCGGAGTCGACCCGACGCAAGACCAGCGAGGGCGCGCTCTGCAGCAGGTCGGTGGTCGTCCGCTCGAGACCACCCGCGAGCAGCAAGCCGCTGCCGAGGACGATCACCGTCGCGGCCAGACACAGCCCGCTGAGCGCCATCTCGCCGGGGCGTCGCAGGGCCTCGCGGGCGGCCCATGGCCAGAGCACGCGCAGCCGCATCTCAGCGCATCCTCCCTGGCGCGAGCATGGTGGGGGCGTGACGCTCGACCTCGACGGCTGGATGGGATCCCGGCCCCGCCCGTGCCCCGCGCCCCGCCGGCCCGAGAGCGAGGGGGAGCCCCGATAGCGTCCGGTAGCGTGTGCGTTGGGCCTCCAGCGCCCCACCCGCGCGGCGCAGCCAGACGCCGTGGAGCGCCAGCGCCAGCAGCGCCAGCAGCGGCAGCAGCACCGCGAGCTCCGCCAGCCGCTTGCTCACCGCGGCGCGCCCTTCCCGTGCGTGTGCCGGCGCTGGTGCGCGTGCTTGCCCTGATCCAACGCAGGCTTGCCCTGATCCAACGCGGGCTTGCCCGTGAGCTTCGGCCAGCTCGCGACGGTCAGCTCGCTGAGGCGAAAGGTGACCTTGCCCCCGTGGCGCTGGCGGAAGGTCTTCAGATCAGCGTCGTCTTTCAGCGGCACGATCGCCGGCCCCATCGCGCCGACGACGTCGGAGCCCGAGACCCACCGCGCGGTCTTGGCGTCGATATAGGCGCCGGCGAAATACTCGCGAGTGATGGCCCGCGACAACGCGCGCTTCGGCTTAGCGAGGATCGGCTGCGGCGCGACCCAGGCCTTGAGCATGCAGCCGGAGCCGCAGAAGTGATAGGTTGTGCCATCCGTCAGCGCGATGCCCGAGGCGAAGCGCTTATGCTTGACGACCTTCATCCCGCAGACGGGGCAGCGGTCTTGGGGGCTGAGCTGAAGCTGCCCCTTGGCGTCGACGCCCTTCGCGGCAGGTGCGGGCCCTCCCGCCCCTGCGCCGGCTCTCGACTCGGTCGGCTTCGACTCGGTCGGCCTTGGGCCGGCCGGCGTTGGGCCGGTCTTTTTGCAGCCAGCAGAGAGCAGCGCCAAGCCGAGGAGCAGCGGCGTAGCTTTGCGAAAGCTCGTGGAGGAGGGTAAACAGGGAGGGATGGATCCTTGCGTCGAGCGTGGGTGCTGCACGACGAGACCTTAGGATTGGGGCCCTAGGCTGTCAACGCAGCGCGAGGGCCCGCGCTAGCGTTCGCTGGCGAGCGATGCGATGAACCAGCGAGCAATGCGATGGACCAGCTAGCCAACCTGCAGCCCCTCAGCCTCGGGGCGCTCTTTCTGCTCGGACTGCTCGGCAGCGGCCATTGCGTCGGGATGTGTGGCCCGCTGGTGCTCGCCTTCCCCGCGCGGGCTGGCGGCCTCGGCGCCCACCTGGCCTATAACCTCGGCCGCATCCTGACCTACGTGCTCGTCGGCGCGCTCCTCGGCAGCCTCGGGCTCGGCCTGGCGCGCTATGGCGCCGCCGGCTCGCTGCTCTGGACGGCTCGGATCCAGCTCGGCATGTCGCTGCTGGCGGCGCTCTTTTTGGCGATCTTCGGGCTCTCCAAGCTTGGCTTCCTCAAGGAGTCGGAGCTGCTCTCTCTGGCCAACCCGGGGCGCATCCCCGGCTTCCGGCGCCTGCAGCGGCGGCTCCTCTCGGGGGGGCGAGGCGCCACGTTGACGCTCTTTCTGCTCGGCCTGCTCTTGGGCCTGCTGCCCTGTGGGCTCTCGTTCGCCGCCTTCGCCCGCGCCCTGGGCGCCGGTGGCCCGATCTCCGGTGGACTGCTGGCCTTGGCCTTCGGCCTCGGGACGCTGCCGAGCCTCCTTTTCGTCGGCCTCTCGGCCTCGAAGCTCTCGGCCAAGCATCGCCGGGCTTCGGACATCGTCGCCGGCATGCTAATGATCGGTATGGCGGCGGCGTTGCTGCTCGACGCGCTCCGCCGCCTCTAGCCGTCTGTTGATTTCGAAGGGCTGGTCGCGACGGGAGGGCTAGATCAGCGCTCAAGAGCGCTGATCAGCTTACCGGACCGAGCTGCGCGAAGGATGCGGAATCACAGCGTAGGAGCGAGAAGGGCGCCTG
>PDPC01000109.1 GCA_002747355.1 Pseudomonadota bacterium
TCACAGCGTAGGAGCGAGAAGGGCGCCTGCTGGTAGCACGCAACCGACGAGCAACAACCGCTGTGATGTCGCAGACCAGCGCGGCGACGGGAGGTAAGCTGGTCGGCGCTCTAGAGATCCCTCCCGTCGCCGGGCACTGCCGGCCGCTTTCTATACCTCAGAACGCTCGCCCTACCGCCCGTAGGGCGCGTTTCTTCGGCTACGAAAGCGGCTCGGCAGCTCAGCACCCGGCTCGGTCCCAGACTGCTCGAGCGCTGATCCGCTTACCGGACCGAGCGGCGCGACGGATGCGGAATCACAGCGTAGGAGCGAGCAGGGCGCCTGCTGGTAGCACGCAACCGACGAGCGACAACCGCTGTGATGTCGCAGACCAGCGCGGCGACCGGAGGTAAGCGCGTCAGCGCTCTAGCCAGCGAACTCCCGCCAAGGCGAGGAAGGTTGTGATAGCATCGAGCCGTACGACGCGAAGAACGGAGAGTACGATGCCCAAACAGCGCGACGATAAGGCCACGCGACGAGGGTTCCTCGGAAATCTCCTGTCCCGAGCGGCGGGGGTCTGGGTCGCCGCCAGCGGCGCAGCAGCGGCCTTCGGCGGCAGCGGCTGCTCGAGGTCTGCGGCCAAATACGGCGGCCCCCCGCAACAAGCACCCATACAGGCGAAGTATGGCGGCCCTCCCCAGCAACCGACGACCCCGGCAAAGCCACCAGCGAGCCAGCCTGTGGCTGTCCCACCCAAGCCTTCGGCTGCCCCGCCGAAGCCAGAGCCCCACACATCAAAGCCGAACTAAGGCGTCCACCGTCTTAGGAGCTTCCCTACAAATCCCTCCCGTCGCCGGGCACAGCACTGCCGGCCGCTTTCTAGGCCTCAGAACCGCGATCGCGCCACACTGTGCGAGCGAGACCCGACAGGATTTGTCGCCGACACCATAGCTGTGGGAAAATCGCAAGCGATGTTCGCTCGTCACCCTTCACCCCTGTGCCTTGTGTTGATCGCGCTGCTCTTCGCGGGCGCTGGCTGCCCTGGGGACGTACCGCCGGGGGGTGGACACTCGCATAGGGATAGCCAGCTCTCGCCGCTCGACGGACCGCCTGTCGACCAGGCTGTTCCGGTCGATCAGAGGGGTGTCGATCAGAGGGGTGTCGATCAGAGGGGTGTCGTTCAGAAGGGTGATGTCGGGGTGAAGCCTGACCACCGGCTGCCCGATATCGCGACAGCCGACCAGCTCTCCCCTGCCCCGGACGTCGGCTCCGACGCCGCGCCGGCCTGCGCGCTGCAGGCCGATAACGACACCGTCGCGCTCTACCTCTTCGAGACCATCAAGGGAGGCCACACGATCGAAAACGTCGCAGGCAAGGGCAAGGAGGCCACGCTGCGGGGACCGATGACCTTGGTCAAGGGCTCAGCCGGCTGCGGTATGGCCGCCCAATTCAACGGTCAGAGCTACCTCGAGATCGACCACGAGAAGGCCTTCAAGCTCGCCGAGGGCGCCATCGAGCTTTGGGTCCGCTTCGATCAGAACAAAGCCGTCGGCCT
Source organism: Pseudomonadota bacterium (assembly GCA_002747355.1). Taxonomy (GTDB): domain Bacteria; phylum Myxococcota_A; class Polyangia. The sequence continues at coordinate 1,535 of PDPC01000109.1, forward strand.
GGTCAGCAAGGACGCCAGCGGCACCAACCAGGCGGGGCATTTGACGATCTACCGGGCGTGTGACGGCACCATCGTGCTGCGTCAGCAGACGAAGACCAAGACCATACACCGCTGCAGCAAACCCGTCGCCAACGGAGCGTGGATCCAAGTCGCGATCAACTTCGGCGGCGCGGGCGACCTCGAGCTCTATGTCGACGGCGCCCGGGCGCAGGAAAAAAAGCAGGTTTCCTGCGGAAGCCAGATCAACTGCACCCAGACCAAACTCTCCACCGGCATCGCCTCGAACACAAACCCCTGGGTGATCGCCGCTTTGGCCATCAACTCCGCTGACGGCAACGCCACGCCGGTCAGCGGCGAGCTCGTCGGCGCGATCGATAGCCTGCGCATCAGCAAGAAGCGGCGCGCCTTCTGAGGTACGTCACCGATCTGAGCGCCTCTGGCGCGAGACCGCATAGCACGACACTGGCGGCTGAACCCACCTTTCAGAAGGGCTTCGTGCTGCGAGCCGGAAAACGAAAACAAAGCGCTGACCACACAGACAAGCACAAAGGGCGCCGTCGATTGCGTCACCATCGCCGAACGCTGGAGGTGAGGCCGCGATGATCCCGATCTTTGCTGGTGTCTCGGCGATTGTACCGTCGATCCTGCTGCTGCTCTACTTTCGCGCTCGCGACGTCAACCGCGAGCCTACGGGCGTGCTGCTGAAGGTCTTCGGCCTCGGCGTGCTGACGGTGATCCCGGTGCTGCTGGTTGTCTGGCCGCTGGTGTCCGTGGAGAAGGGCCTCGCCGATCCTTTCGCCATCGGCGCCTTCAGCGCCTTCGCCACCGCCGCGATCCCGGAGGAGTTTTTCAAGTTCACGGTGGTCTGGTTTTACGCCTCACGGCATCGGGAGTTCGACGAGCCGATGGACGGCGTGGTCTACGGCGCCACCGCGTCGCTCGGCTTCGCGACCCTGGAGAACATCCTCTATGTCGGCAGTCGCGGGCTCAGCGTGGCGATCCTCCGCGCCTTCACGGCGGTCCCGGGGCATGCCTTCGCCGGCGCGATCATGGGCTATTACGTCGGCCGCGCGCGCTTCTCACCCCGCGGGCAGCGCGGCAACCTGCTCTTCGCCGCGCTCGCCGTGCCCACGCTGCTTCACGGCCTCTATGACTTTCCGCTGCTGACCTTGAAGACCTATCAGAGCGCCAGCACCGAGCCGGAAGGTGGCCTCGTCGCGGCGCTGGTCCTCGGCACCCTGGCCACGCTGGTCTTCGAGTGGATCTACGCTGTGCGGCTCACCCGGCGAATGCGTGGCGAGCAGGTCGAGCTCGTCTGTGAGGCCTCAGCGGCGATCTCATCACCGAGCGCTGCGCCGACCTTTCAACCACCGCCTCAGGCTGCCCCGACCGTTCAACCTCCGCCCCAGGCTGCCCCGACCGTTCAACCTCCGCCCCAGGCTGCCCCGACCGTTCAACCTCCGCCCCAGGCTGCCCCGACCGTTCAACCTCCGCCGCGATTGCAGAGCCCGACGTCTCGCGGCGCCCTGGGCTGGTTTCTGCTGCTCATCGGCGCGCTGCTGGCCTCCGTCGGCGGGCTGATGACCCTGGGCGTGCTCGCCGCCCTGGCGACCGGCGAGACCGGCGAGGTCGACATCAGCGCCATGCTGATCGGGGGCGCTGTCATCGGGTTCCTACCGCTGGGCTTTGGGCTGTGGATGTTCATCGCGGGCCTGCGACGCAACGTCTAGCAGCCTGTTGATCGAGCAGCCTGTTGATCGAGCCCTCCCGTCGCGACCAGCCCTTCGAACCAAACTCGTTGTCGCCCAAACTCGCACCGTAATGGGTCAGCTCTTGGTCGCGAGCGCCGATTCGATCGGCTTGGGAGGGAGCGCTGCTGGCCCTCCTCTGCTAGCGGCGCCCGAGCCGAGCGCGGAGCGCGCGCAGCTGAGCGCTCTTGGGGAAGCGCTTCAGGCCACGCGCTAGCTGCTTGCGCAGCAGGGGCAAGGCCTCGGCGTAGCGCCAGGCCTGCACGGTCTCGATCGTCTCGATCCAGCTCGCATAGGCCAGACGCTTGGCCTTTGGCCCCAGCGCGACGCCCCAAGCCGTGAGCGCCTTGACCCGCTCGGCGCGACGCCAGAGGTAGGTGCCGTAGATCCGGTGGTAACGGTAGCCGTTGCCCTCGCCGTCGAGGGTCAGCATCGCCTGAAACGCCGCGAGGGCGTCCTTTTTCGCCTTGAGCCGATCGAGCGCGAGCGCCAAAAGGTGCAGCGCGTCGCCATTCTTGCGCTTGCGGTAGAGCGCGATCCCGTGTCTCAGCGCCGCGATCGCCTCCTTCTTGCGGCTGAGCTGCGAGAGTAGACCCGCGTACTCGAGCAGCCGCCGTGGCCTCTCGGGCTGCAGCTCATGGAGCTTCGCGGCGTGCTTCACCGCGTCGGCGGCGCGACCGAGGCGCAGCAGCAGAAACATCACCGTCACCCGCGCCTTGACGTCGTTGTTCGCCTGCGCCAGGTAGCGCTCGTAGAGCTTGACCGCCTCGCGCATTCGGCGCGGATCCTTGACCGTCTGCCGCGCCAGGGTGATCAGCGCCAGGCGATTTTGGGGGTTCTGCTTCAGCATCGCCCGCGCCTCGGCGAGGAGCCCGCGATGGGCGCCACGCCGTCGATAGCTGGCCAGGATCGCGGCCTGCAGCTTGCGGTGCGTGTAGCCGCCCTTCTTGGTCAGCTTCAGTGCTTGCTTGTAGCGGCGCACGGCTGCGTCGTATCGCTCGAGAGTCTCGAGCAGCTGGCCGAGCTCGCGCAGCAGCTGACAGCGCAGCGCCGGATCCTTTTGCACCACCTTCAGCGCCGACTCGAAGGCCCGCGCGGCCCTGCTCAGCTGCCCCGTGCGCTCGAGCAGCCGGGCATGAACCAGCCAGACCCGGGCGTCGCTCGGCAGCAGCTTGGCGAGCTTCCCTTGCAGCTCGCAGGCCCGCTTCTGATCGCGCGCTGAGAGCGCCATACGTACGGCGATGCGCAACGCGCCGACGTCTCCTGGGCGCTTGGGGATCCACGCTTGGAGGAGCTTCTTGGCCTCTGGGATATGCCCCGCCGCGACCAGCTCGCTCGCCGCCCACCCGAGCACCTCGGAGCCGTTGGCCTTGCCCTTGGAGCCCTTGAGCGCGCGGCGGAAGGCCTTCAAGGCCCGCTTGCGGCGGCGAGCCGACAGCTCGAGGCGACCGACGATGAAGCTGGCCGCCCAGCTGCCTTTGCGGGCGCTACGCTGAGCGAGGGCCAACGCGCGGCCACGGCCGATCGCCGCGACGAGGGCGCGTAGGCCGCCTGCGGCGCGGGGCCGCCCTTCGAGCCGCGACAGCAGCAGCGCCGCGCGGTCGAGGGAGTCGCCGCGCACACGCCAGGGTGCAGCCTCCGCCGATGACGACAGCGACGCCAGCAGCGACACGCCGATGACCACCCGAGATCTCACGACAGCGATCATACGGCCCACCACACCGCACCTTCCAGTTCGACTGGCCTTTGTGCTACCAACACCCAGTCTCGAATTGGGGCAGACTCGGCAGGAGGTTCCATGCGCTCGTTTTCTGGTAAAAAAGTCTTCATCACTGGCGGTTCCAGCGGCATCGGGAAGGCCTGTGGACGGGAGCTCCTGTGCGCTGGGGCGAGCGTCGTGTTGGCCGCTCGCGGCGTGGAGCGCCTCGAGGCCACGGTGGCCGAGCTGAATCGCGAGGCCGGTGAGAACCGCTGCTTCGCGCTGCCCCTCGACATCGCCGATCGGGAGGCTGTGGTCCGTGAGGTGCCGAAGGTGCTCGAGCTCCTCGGCGGTCTGGACGTGTTGATCAACAACGCCGGCATCGCCCGGCCGGGTTATCTCCAGGACATCGAAGACGAGCTCTTCGAAGAGATGATGCAAGTCAACTACTTCGGCACGGTCTGGGTCACGCGGGCGCTGCTGCCCCACTTCACCGCCCAGCGCAGCGGCCACATCTGCACGGTCTCGTCCTTCGCCGGCCTGATCGGCATCTTTGGCTACACCGCCTACGCCGCCAGCAAAGCCGCCTTGATCGGCTTCTGCGACTGCCTGCGCCAAGAGATGCTGGCGCATAACGTCGGCGTATCACTGGTCTTTCCGGCCGACACCAAGACGCCCCAGCTCGAGTACGAGGAGCAGTTCAAGCCGCCGGAGACGCGCGCTATCGCTGGCAACGTCAAGCTCTTGCCCCCCGAGCAGGTGGCCCGGGAGATGCTGGCGGGGGTCGCCGCGGGGCGCTACCACATCCTCCCAGGTAGCAGCACGAAGTTCGCCCACTTCATGTACCGTCACTTCCCGTGGATCGTGCGCTGGGTGATGGACTCGGATCTACGGAAGTATCAACGCCGCAACGCCTAGAGCGATCGTTCACGTTCTTATGGGGAGCTGTGCGGGTGGTACGGCGAGCTTTCTGAGGCCTAGAGCGCTGATCAACTTACCGGACCGAGCTGCGCTAAGGATGCGGAATCACGGCGTAGGAGCGAGAAGGGCGCCTGCTGGTAGCAAGCAACCGA
>PDPC01000002.1 GCA_002747355.1 Pseudomonadota bacterium
CCTCTACTCCGAATCCTCTACTCCGAATCCTCTACTCCGAATCCTCTACTCCGAATCCTCTACTCCGAATCCTCTACTCCGAATCCTCTACTCCGAATCGTATTCGAAACGCACACCGACGAAGATCGTCTGCCGCAAGAAGCCTGGCAACGTATCGCCGACATCGTTGGTCCCCGACTCGTTGAGATAGATGGCGTAACGCAGCGACACAGCCCAGCGCTCGCTGACGTCTCGGGCGAAGTGCAGCAGCAGCCGCGAACGGTTCTCGATGTCGATGTTCACCGAGGCCTGCTGAACCTGCTCCGAGAAGAGCGCATCGTCGAAGCTCGAGAGCTGGATCACCAGCCGCGCTGTCATGAAAACGCCGAGGACCAGCGGCGCGGTGAACTGCATGCCGATCGCGTGGCGGGTGTAGCTCTCGCCAACGCTATTCGAGCGATTGATCTCCAAGGTGTAAAACAGCCTCGCGGCGGCGCCGCCGAGGTAGTCCAGCGCGAAGCTCGCTTGGTGGTTCAGATCTCGGCGGCCGAAGTCGCCGAGCTCGACGCAGTCGAAGGCGTCACGGTCGGCGCATGGGGCCGCCACCGCCCCGAGGCCGCCAAAGAAGCGCGCCGTGGCGACGTAGCGCGCGACCAAGCCCCAGTCGGTGATGGCGTCGCCACGACCCACACGAAAACCCTGCCACAGCTGCACCCCGAGACGGAAGCCGTGATGAGAGAAGGCTCGGTCGCGCTTGAACTCCAGGCCCGTGTAGCCGACGCTTAGGGTGCCGCGGGTCGCTCCCCGCCCGATCAAGAGCGAGGTGCTCACGCGACCGCTACGGAAGTCTCGCGGGGGCGGACAGGGCGCCCGGAGCCCACCGCAGTCCAGCGCCTCGACGGGCTGCCGGAGAAACACGTCGTAGTACTGTCCTTCGAGCCGCCAGCCCACGACCGCGCCGAAGACGGTCCACGCCAAGGAGCCATGGCCGACGAGCTCGTCAGAGAGGCGCCCATCATCGGTGAGGTGCAGCTTCCCCCCGCCCCCGAGCGCGGCGACTAGCCGATGGCTGCCGCGGGTCCAGACCAGATCAGAGCTGGTGACCAATCGAAAGAGCGGCGCCGCCGTCTGCGACGCGCCATCGTAGCTGTCTTGGTCCTCGTCGGTGACCCGTGCTGGGTTGGTGTCGAGCTCCGGCCCCAGCTCGACTCGGACGGTCCAGCGAGCCTTCGCCGCTACATCTAGGCTGACACCGAGCGCCAGACCGAAGGCGACCACCGCGAGCAGACTGGATGAGCGAGACCCCGTCACAGCGCCATAGTACGGCGCACAGCAGGCGCAACGCCAGCGACAGCGATGGACCTCGGCCCGCTGGGCGAGATATGCTCGCCTCATGTCAGGCACGGGGCCAAACCGCAGCGAGCGGGAACTGCTCGGGGCGGTGCTCAAACGGGAACCAGGGGCCTGGGACGAGTTCTACGAGCGCTACGAGCGGCTGATCATCGCTTGTGTGCGCAAGGTCCTCCTCCGCTACGGCGTGCCCTGCCTCGCCGAAGACCTTGAAGACCTGCTCAACACCGTCTGCCTCGAGCTGCTGCGCAGAGACTTCAAGAAGCTGCGCGCCTACGATCCCGAGCGCGGCTTCAAGCTCTCGAGCTGGGTCGGGCTGATCGCCACCAACGCGGCGCACGACAGCCTGCGCCGCCGTGGCCCCGCGATGCGCTCCCTGGACGACGCTCCGTCGAACTACCCCGACGCCTCCGATCCCGCGCCTTCGCCCTCGGATCTCGCGCTGCTCCGGGAGCGCCAAGACCTGCTCAACGAGGCCGCGGCGCACCTCTCGCCGGGTGAGCAGGCGTTTCTGCACCACTACTATCGAGAGGGCATGGAGCCGGCACAGATCGCCGAAACACTCGGAATCAGTATCAACACCGTCTACAGCCGCAAGAACAAGGTGCGGGCGAACCTCTCGAAGATCGTCGATCGGCTGCGCCGAGAGGAGCTGCGGTGAGCGCCATGCCCACACCCTCCCCCTCATTCAATCGTCATCAGATGTCGAACGAGCTTCGCTCAATCGGCAACAACCATCAGCTTCGAGGAAGAAAGGAAACAGTCGAGCGTATCAACCCAAAGAGCGGCTACGGCAATCCAAATGAACACAACACCTCGGGGCTCGCGCGACGAGCTCGACAGCATCATTGCGAGACACGTCCGGGCGCAGCGGCGCATCGCGGTCTCCCGACCGGTGCCCGCCCCCAAAGAGGGCGAGCCCACCGACGACGAGCTGCTAAAGCTCATCGAAGGAAACCTCTCTGCGGCCGAGCGACGCGAGCTCGAAGGGCGCCTCGAACAACACCCCTACAGCAGAGAAAGGCGAGAGATCCTTCAGGAGGCTCTCGCTGACGCGGACGATGGAAGCGAACCGGAGCGAGGCGATTCGTTGGCGCGGCTGGTCTTTGCGATCCGCCGCGGCGCCGACCAGGTGTTGAGCTTCGTCCGGGGCACCGATCAGCCGCTGGCGCTCACCCCAGCGACGGTGGCGACCCGAAGCGGCGGAGCGCGAAGCAGCCACGGACAGAGCAATGACACCCACGGCTGCGATGAAGAGGGCAGCTGCGATGAAGAGGGCAGCTGCGATGAAGAGGGCAGCTGCGATGAAGAGGGCAGCTGCGATGAAGAGGGCAAGGGCGGCAACGCTCTCTACCGCTTCTCCAAGCGCTTTGGCGACTGTGAGGCGCTGATCCACGTCGAGCGCCTCCCCGGCCGCGGTGTCGACCTCCGCGTCGAGCTCTCCGCCGATGGCAGCCCCCTGACCGACGCTCGCGCCTCCCTGCGCCGCCAAGGACGCCTCATCAACTCCATACGCATCAGGGGAGGTCAGGCCGACTTCGTCGACCTCGAGCCCAGCGAGAGCTACGAGGTGGAGATCAAACGCGAAGGTGAGTTCGTCGGTGAGCTCTGCTTCTCATTCCTCTCGATCTAGGAACACCCCCACAAATCCCTCCCGTCGCTGGGCACAGCACTGCCGCTTTCTAGAGCGCTGATCAGCTTACCGGACCGAGCTGCGCGAAGGATGCGGAATCACGGCGTAGGAGCGAGGAGGGCGCCTGCTGGTAGCAAGCACAGCGACGGGAGGTAAGTTGATCAGCGCTCTAGATCTCAGAACGTTCGCCGTACCACCCCTATGGCTCATGTCTACGAAATTGGCTCGGCACCTCAGCACCCGGCTCGGTCGCGAAGGTGCAGGGGTGCTCCTAAGAAACCTAGGTGTTCGACTTGTATTGGATTTTAGCCTCAGAACGATCCGACGAGAACGAGTCAAGCATTTGCGGAGTACCTGCCATTTTCGACCAGCTTGACGTTTCTTTTGACAAAGGCGAGAGCATACCCGCCAAGCCGCCAACCATCGACATTTCCCTTAACACCTCGCGAAAGCCCACCATCACAGACAACATAGTCGTCTCCCCTCGGCTAGGATTGCTCATTAATAGCAAAGTTGTATCCGTGTTAGAAGACCAAAAAATCAAGAGCATTCAGTATTTCAGAGCAAGAATAGTCAAGCCCTCATCAACCACAGTCATCGAAGACTATCATCTTGCCAACATAGCCAAAAAAACAACCCTGCATTAATCGATCTAAATCCAAGCACGTCTTCTACGAAGATGGCGAAATAGAATTCATCGACAGTCTGGCCTTAGACACCCATATCAACAAGAACTGCAGACACATATTTAGGTTATTAGAATTTCTCACCTTGATCGCAATAAGAAAAGAATTAAGACTTGCCATATACAGAGCAAGAATAACCGGCTTTCGAATTTACGAACCAGAACAGTTTTAATTATAGACGGTATTCAGCAGTCTGCTGTCGGACCGACAGCGCAACCTACGACTGGCTCTATCGGGGTGCTTGCTACGAGACTAATCCGTCGTCCGCCTGCTCCAGCGGGTCTCGAAGCTCCCACCGAATCGGATCTGCGCGCCGACGAGGCGCGTGCTCTCTAGCGAGCCGCGGAGCACCAGCTCGCCTAAGCCTGGCACGCTGACGCTCCAGCTCGCCCAGCCGGGTCCTGGGCCCAGCGGGACACGAAACGGCTCGTGCGCCGCGAGCCAGCGGTTGGCCAGGCCGAGGAAATCGTCGAAACAGCTCGAGAGCGGCGACGCGCTCGTCCCCTCGCCACAGCTCGACGCGACCGGAGCCGGGCCGATGCTCAGCGTCAGCTGCTGGCGGCTCGGCGCGAGATCGAGGCGAGCTGGCAGCGCCGCGTGGAGATCGACGGCGGGCGGCAAGCGCACGTCGCCTATGGGACGCAAGCTCAGGCGCAGCGGTCCGATGATCAGGCGAGCGTCGCCGTGGCCCGGCATCACCATCGGCGCAGCTCGCAAGCGTGTGCGCGTGACCTCGAAGGCCACCAGCCGCGCGAGCCGCGGGTCGATGCCATGCCGAGCCTGGCGCGCGCCGCTGGCGCCTATCGCGTCGAGGGCCCCAGACGCCCAATAGGCCGAGAGCGCCGCGTTGACCGCGTCGAGGTGCAACGTCACCGACACGCCCTGCGGCGGATCCAGGCCCCCTCGCCCAAATGGTCTGTAGGTGGCCCCTCCTACTCTGTAGGCAACGGGCCTTCCACCCGCCCCACTGCGTTTCAGCGCCGCCGCTGGCAACGCCCGCCCCGAGGGGGTCAGAACCCGCAGGTCGAGGGTCAACGCCAGGCTGCGCCGGGCCTGGCAGCGCAGCGCGCGCGGCCGCATCTCGATCTTCAGCGTTGGCTCGAGCGCCGCGACCACCAACCTGTGTGAGAGCAGCTCGGCGAGCAAGCGCTCGGCCTGGGGCAGGAGCTTGTCCACTGCCGCCTCGACGCGCTTGGGCACTGTCTTTTCGAGGATCTTCACCCCGACCCCCGCGCGCAGCGCGCGCCACCAGGAGCCGCCAGCCCCCTTGACGATCGTCGTCTCGAGGCCCTCGCGGCGCAGCGCGATGCGGTTGTCTGTCGCTGTCAGCCCGACATGGGCGTTGGAGCCGAGCTCGAGCCGCTCGCCGGAGAGCTCGAAGGCCACCTTCACCGCGAGACGTAGCCCGCCGTCGACGATCGCGATATGCACCGAGACCTCATCGAGGGCGCCGAGCAAGAGCCGCACGACCGCGCGCTCGATCCACGAGCGCTTGGTCAGCTCGCGACGCAGCAGCGCCTCGGCGGCCGCCGACAGCGCGCTGGCGACGTCGCCTTCGCCCGGCCCGTCGAGCACCGCCTGCGCGATCGTCAACGTCGCGACGGCGGGCAACCAGCCGCTCGGGTCCTGCGTCGCTCCGGGTACGAGATACCCGTGGCCGAGGATCCGTGGCCGCCGCCCGAGGTAGCGCACGCTCCAACGCGCGATGTGGCGCCCGGGCTCGCCAGGGAGCACGCCCTGAGGCTGCGCCTGCCGCCGCCCATCCACCGCCAGCCGGACCCGCTTGGAGGGCACGAGCAGGCGTGCGCGCCGCTCGAGCAACACCACCGACAGCTCGTCGACGCCCCCCGCCGACGCGCGCTTCAGCAGGGCCCCGTAGAGCCCGGCGGCGCCCAGCGTGAGCAGCACGGCGATCAGCGTGCGACGACCCGACATCCCTAGAGCATAGCGGATACCATCGGCCCCAAAAAGAAAGGCCCGCCCTGCGCGAAGCAGAGCGGGCCGCGAGTAGCTCTGTTTTGCTACGGCGAGGAGCGCAGGGCTACATCATGCCGCCCATGCCGCCCATGCCGCCCATGCCGCCCATGCCGCCAGCGGCAGCGGCTGCGGCAGCGCCAGCGTCCTTGTCTTCCGGCTTGTCGGCGATCAGGCACTCGGTGGTGATCAGCAGGCCAGCGACGCTCGCTGCGTTCTGCAGCGCGGTGCGGACGACCTTGGCCGGATCGATCACGCCGGCCTTCACCATGTCACCGTACTCCTCGGTGGCAGCGTTGAAGCCGTAGTTATCCTTCCCATCCTTGATCTTCTGCACGACGATGGAGCCCTCGATGCCAGCGTTCTCGGCGATGGCGCGGGCCGGCATCTCGATCGCGCGGGAGACGATGTCCAGACCGGACTTCAGCACGTCATCGACGGCGAGCTTCGAGAGCGCCTTCTGGCAGCGCAGCAGGGCGACGCCGCCGCCAGGCACGATGCCCTCTTCGACGGCCGCGCGGGTGGCGTACATCGCGTCCTCGACGCGCGCCTTCTTCTCCTTCATCTCGGTCTCGGTGGCTGCACCGACCTTGATCACGGCGACGCCGCCGACCAGCTTGGCCAGCCGCTCTTGCAGCTTCTCGCGATCGTAGTCCGAGGAGGTGTCGTCGATCTGACGGCGGATCTGCTCGACGCGCCCCTGGATGTCCTTCTTCGAGCCGGCGCCGTCGACGATGGTCGTGTTGTCCTTGTCGATGCGCACGCTCTTGGCCTTGCCGAGATCCTTGATGGTGACGTTCTCGAGCTTGAGGCCGAGGTCCTCGGTGATGGCCTGGCCACCGGTGAGGATCGCGATGTCCTTGAGCATCTCCTTACGGCGATCACCGAAGCCCGGCGCCTTGACGGCGGCGACGTTCAGCGTGCCACGGAGCTTGTTGACGACCAGCGTCGCCAGCGCCTCGCCCTCGATATCCTCGGCGACGATCAGCAGCGGGCGACCGCCCTTGGCGACCTGCTCGAGCAGGGGGAGGAGATCCTTCATGTTCGAGATCTTCTTCTCGTGGATCAGGATCAGCGCGTCCTCGAGCACGACCTCCATCCGTTCGGAGTCGGTCACGAAATACGGCGAGAGGTAGCCACGGTCGAACTGCATGCCCTCGACAACCTCGAGGGTGGTCTCCATCGACTTGGCCTCTTCGACGGTGATGACGCCCTCTTTGCCGACCTTCTCCATCGCCTCGGCGATGATGTTGCCGATCAGGCTCTCGCCGTTGGCGGAGATGGTGCCGACCTGCGCGATGTCGCCCTTGCCCTTGGTGGGCTTGGACATCTTCTGCAGCTGGGTGATCACGTTGGCGACGGCGTTGTCGATGCCGCGCTTGAGATCCATCGGGTTGTGGCCGGCGGCCACGAGCTTGAGGCCCTCGCGGAACATCGCCTGCGCGAGCACGGTGGCCGTCGTCGTGCCGTCACCGGCGACGTCGGAGGTCTTGGAGGCGACCTCTTTGACCATCTGCGCGCCCATGTTCTCGAACTTGTTCTCGAGCTCGATCTCCTTGGCGACGGTGACGCCGTCCTTGGTGACCGTGGGGGAACCCCAGGACTTTTCGATCACGACGTTGCGGCCCCGTGGCCCGAGGGTCACGCGCACGGCGTCGGCGAGAAGGTTGACTCCGTTGAGGACGGAGCTGCGAGCGGACTCGTTGAAGCTAATCTGCTTGGCGCCCATGGATCCCTCTCCTTATTTCTCGACCACGCCGAGGATCTCGTCCTCGCGCAGAATCAGGTGCTCGGTACCCTCGATCTTGATCTCGGTGCCGGAGTACTTGCCGAACAGGATGCGATCGCCCGCTTTGACGTCGAGCTTGCGCACATCACCGTTGTCCATGATCTTGCCGTTACCCACGGCGACGATCTTGCCCTCGATGGGCTTCTCTTTGGCCGAATCCGGAATGATGATGCCACCTTTGGTGGTCTCCTCTTCCGCCAGGCGTTTGACCAACACACGATCGTGCAGCGGTCGGACTTTCATTGACTCCTCCTACATGTCCCGCCATTCGTCTTCGCGACGGCGTGACGGTTATGAACAAAAACTCAACAGCTGGTGTTCGTTAGCACTCGATCTTGGTGAGTGCTAACAGCGCACAGACCGTAGATCCTCCACAGGCCGTGTCAAGGTGGGCCGGCAGAAAAAATGTCACCGCCCAGAATGCGCCTAACTATCTGTAAGGATTAGGCTTAATGTCGCCCACTTTGGACTCCGTGCCATCGGCGCGGCGCTTTTTTTGGAGCTTCAGGGTGAGCCTCGCCTGCTTCGGATCGAGGATGATCTCTCGGGTGAGGCTGTGGTAGCCCCGCGCGGCTATGCGGAGCCGCACCTTCGCCCCAGCTGCGCCACGGAGAACCGGCGTGTCTAGCACCTTCCCGTCGACGGTGATGGACGCTCCTCGAGGAGAGACCTTCAACGCGACGGAGACGACCGCGGCCTTGGCGTTGGCCTTTCGGTGGACCGCGTCTCGCCCTTTGGCCGCGTCTCGCCCTTTGGCCGCGTCTCGCCCCTTGGCCGCGTCTCGCCCCTTGGCCGCGTCTCGCCCCTTGGCCACGTGGTCTGCCGAGGCCAGGTCGCGTAGGGCGCTGGCGTCGGCCTCGAGGATCGGGCTGGCCGCCGCGTCCACCGGCGTCACCACAGCCGCGGGCTTGTCGGGCTGCTTGACCACGACACGGTAGGCCACATAGGCCAGGCCGGCCCCGATCAGCGCTAAGCCGACCAGCAGCGCGGGCCAGCTGCCGCGCCTGCCCGCTGGCGCGCCGGCCGCCTGGGCGGTGCTGATCGAAGCGTAGCCGCCCGAGAACGCGTCAGAGCTGGGGAGCGCGTCAAGCATCGCCTGAGCGCTCTCGAAGCGGTTGTCGCGCTTCTTCTCTAGCGCCTTGAGCACCACGGCCTCGAGCTCCGCAGGGATCTGCAGGTCCGGTCGGCGGCGACGCGGGGGCTCCGGCGCGTCCTGCACATGCTTCATCATCAGCTCGAGCGCCGTCTCCCCATCGAAGGGCAGATCGCCGGTGAGCATCTCGTAGAGGATCACCCCCATCGCATAGATGTCGACCCGATGGTCGAGGTCCGAGTGGGCGTGGGCTTGCTCTGGCGCGATGTACTGTGGCGTCCCCATCACCATCCCGGTGGAGGTCAGAGACCGCTTGTCGCCCCTCTCCTCGCCCGGCGACCGGACCTTGCTGATGCCAAAGTCGAGCAGCTTGACGAACTCCGCGTCATCACGTCTCGTCAAGAAGACGTTCTCGGCCTTGAGATCGCGGTGAATGATCTCGCGCTGATGGGCGGCCCGGAGGCCACGCAGGATCTGCCGCGCGATGGCAACCGCGCGCCCGGGCGCCATCGCGCCGTCTTGTCGCAGCGCCTTGCGCAGATCCCGCCCCTCGAGCAGCTCCATCACGAGGTAGGCGTCGTCATCGTCGGTGAAGCCGTAGTCGGTGACATCGACGATATGTGGATCGCCGATCGCCGCAGCGGCGATCGCCTCACGGTGAAAACGCTCGAGGGCGGCGCGGCTCGTGGCCAGCTCCTCTTTCAGCACCTTGATCGCGACGGTCTTCTTGAGCAGCTCGTGGCGTGCCTCGTAGACCTCGCTCATCCCGCCCTTGCCGAGCAGGCGGACGATCGTATAACGCTGAGCGATGGTCCGCCCGGTCAGCTCCCCGCGGCGACTGGTGACCCGGCGGCGGCGCGAGACGCCCTCGCCCAAGGTCACGCCGGTGGCGACAAGGGTCTCGCTCTCGCCGACATCGTCAGGCAGCTGCGGCCCGGTCGGCGCGATGACGCCTCTTGACGCCGACGACCCCTGCGTAGGCGTGTCAACCTGCGTCTTCTCCTTGGCCTTCTCCTCCTCGTCATGAGCGAGCGTGCTCAGCGGCTTCACCGCGGCCATGGTGTCGCTCTTCATGCCCCTCTGCAGCGGGAGCTTCATCCCGCGTTGCTGAGGGGGCTTGCTGCAGCGTCGCGGAGAGTCGTCAGAGCCGGCCATGTCTAGAGGTGGATGTTCACCGCGCCCCAGAGCGTCGCGATGGGAAAGGGGCCGTCGATGTGAAACGTATCGATCAGCGTCTTCGTCTTGTCTTTGGGGTCTGGGATCTCCCGAGAGTCGAGCAGCGCGCCATGCATCAGCCCAGCGCGCAGACCGATGCCCAGCGAGAGCCAGCTCACGGCCATCACCTCAATACCACCACCGATGCTCCAGATCACGCCACCGGTCTCCGTCGCCGTCGACGCGACCTTGCCCTCAGGCTGCTTCACGACGCGGTCGAGGTAGAGCCCGACGCCCGCCGTGGTGTAGAAGTGAAAGCGTCCGAAGGGGAAGGTCCAGCCGCCCTCGAGTTGCCCCTGCATGAAGGAGTTCCGCAGATCGGTACCGGCGAGCTTCTCCACGGCAGAGGGGTTGATCGGCAGATACTGGTAGTGAGCGCCAATGCGCCATCTGCCGATCGTCGCGGTAGCTTGCAAGCCGGGGCCACCGACGGCGCCAAGCTCCCCGGCCACGGCGAAGCCGCCGAAGACCGCCACGTGGAGGTGCAGCCCTGAAAACTGCAGCAGGCGCGGATCGCGACACTTGGGACAGCGTGGGATCGGCGGGCAGGTCTTGCAGGGCTTGGGCTTGATCGGCTTCTTCTTGAGCACGAGGTGCACCGTGCGCTCGCCTCCAACGCCAACATCGACGTGCTTGGCGGCGAGGAGGTGACCCTCCTTGCGAAAGAGCAGCACGTGGCCGCCAGCGGGCACCTCGACGACCATGGGGGTGGTCTTGCGCTCGGGCTGACCACGACCATCGACGGTGATGCTCGCCCCCGGAGGCTGACTGCTGACGAAGATCTTGCCGGGGAAGCGAGCGAGCCGCGCGATGCGCGCTTGGAGGTCTTGCCGTGTCGACGTGTTCTTCGTCGCCGCGAGGGCCTCGCGATAGAAGCGGAGGGCGCGCCGCGGCTTGCCGAGGTTTTCATGAGAGCGCGCGATGTTGAAGAGCGTCGACGGATGTGGCGCGAGGCCATGGGCCTGCGCGAACGCCTTGATCGCCTCGTCGAAGCGGCCGCTGTTATAGAGCACCTGGCCGCGCTTGAAGAGCCTGCCCGCCTTGGCTATCTGCTCTTTGCTCGGGCCCGCCTTCGCGACCTTCCCGTTCTTCGGCCGGTTCTTCGGCCGGTTCTTCGGCCGGTTCTTCGCCCCGTTTTTCGCCCCGTTCTTCGCTCGCTTGGGCGTGGCGAACGTCGATGAGGGCACACCGAGCGCGCACGCCAAGAGCATCACTGAGAGCAGTCGCAGCACGTGGCGAGCATAGGTGGCGAACCGCGAAAGGGTCAAGATACCAGCGATCCTAGCGGGTTGAAAAGGGAGCCCCGATCCTTCACAGTCCGCCCAGAGAAGAGAGCCCAGAGAGGAGAACAAACGATGGGCAAGGTCAGCACCAAGCCACCGAGCGGCACCCGCGACTTCCTGCCAGCCGACGTCGCTCGCCGGCGCTACGTCGTGGGCGTGATCGAGGATGTCTACCAGCGCTATGGTTTCGTGCCGCTGGAGACCCCGGCCTTCGAGAACCTCAGCACCCTGCTCGGCAAATACGGCGACGAAGGCGACCAGCTGCTCTATCGGCTGCTCCACCGCCGTGACGCCCTGACGCGCGCCCTCGACGCCGAGGAGGTCACCGAGCGCAACCTCGCCGACCAGGGGCTGCGCTATGACCTCACCGTGCCCCTGGCGCGGGTGGTCGCGCAGTACCGGGACCTGCCGCGCTTCTTCAAGCGTTACCAGATCCAGCCTGTCTGGCGCGCCGATCGCCCGGGACGCGGCCGCTTCCGCGAGTTCTACCAATGCGACGTCGACATGATCGGCACCGAGAGCCCGATCGCCGAGGCTGAGGTCCTCGCCGCGATCGCGGAGGTGCTGACTACGCTGGGCTTTGCCGACTTCACGCTGCACCTCAACCACCGGGGGCTTCTCCGCGGGCTGATCCAGAGCGCGGGCGTCCCCCTCGAGCTCGAGTCCACCGCGCTCGTGGCCGTCGACAAGCTAGACAAGATCGGCGCCGAGGGCGTGACCAAGGAGCTCGCCGAGCGTGGCGTCGAGGCCGAAGCCGGCACCAAGCTGCTGGCGCTCCTCGCCCGCGGTGAAGACGAGAGCGACGACGCCGTCGACGCGCGCCTGGCCGAGCAGCTCGAGAGCGACGAGGGACAGGCCGCGCTGAGAGCGCTGAGCGAGCTGCGGGGTCTCTTGAGCAACACCCCGGCAGGCCAGCATCTGCGGCTGAGCCCCGAGCTCGCCCGTGGGCTGAGCTACTACACGGGCCCGATCTTCGAGATCACCGTCTCCGACCTCGCCGGTAGCCTTGGCGGCGGCGGCCGCTACGACGAGCTGATCGGGATGTTCGGCAAGCAGCCGATCCCGGCGGTCGGTGGCTCCATCGGCCTTGAGCGGATCCTGCTCCTGATGAAAGAGCGCGAGATGTACCCCGACCTGGCGACGGGGCCGGAGGTGCTCTTATGCTGGATGAGAGTCGATCCAAAAGACGTCCTCAGCGTGGCCCACCGCCTGCGCGCCCAGGGCTTGCGCGTCGAGACCTATCCGGTGTCGGCCAAGCTCGGCAAGCAGCTCCAATACGCCGATAGCGCCGGCGTCAAGGCCCCCGTCGCCGCGATCCTCGGCGAGACCGAGCTCGCCGACGACCAGCTGACCCTCAAGCACCTCGAGAGCGGCGAGCAACAAAAGGTCGCCATCGCCGGCGCCGCCGAGCAGGTCGCCCGCTGGCGCTAGCAGACACCCACGCCCGCCTGCCGGTGGACACCACCATGCACGATGAAGATCTGGCCGCACGACCTCAGCGGCGATAGCTCAGCGCCCGACGGCACCACAAGAGCCAAAGCCCAATCCGGCTCGCTGCCTTCGAGCCTGTTGTGGGTGGGTCCTGTGCCTCGGGAAGGAGCGAGATGAGGAGGGGGTAGGCGCTACGGAACGTGCGTGAGAGCGAAGCGGATACCGCTGACGTAGTCGATGTTGTCGTTGGGGTTCGGACAGCTCAACACCCACTTGTAGCCCCAATCGAAGTGCTGCTCCTTGATCTCGAAGGTGCAGCGCCCGATGGTCTCGAAGGGCGGGGCGCAAGCCCACGGGCCGTCGGCGTCGAAGAGGCTCACGCAATGGGTGCCGAGCAGCTGGTTGACCGTGTAGGTGCCGAGATCGAACTTCCACGCCGGCTTGAAGGTGTTGTTCTCCTTGCCTGTGCACTTGTCGACCGCCGAGCTGCAGTTTGTCTTGTTCAACGAGATGCCGAGGTAAGGATCGGGAGCGGCGTCGCCGATGGTGTCCCAGCTCTTGCCGGCCTTCTCGATGATAATGGCCTTGGTCGCCTCGAGCTTGAACTTCGCGGTCGTATCGAGCTCGCAGCTCCCTGCGCTGGTGTCGCAGTTCTGATAGCCCTTACATGCCGTGCAGCTTGCACCGTCTTTGCCGCAGTGGGCGTCGTCTGGCGTGCTGTCGCAGGTCAGCGTTCCGCTAGACGAGTAATAGCAACCGGTGCAGCAGCTCCCGGAGATGCACTTACCGGTCTTGCCACCGTCGGTGCACGTATCGAGGTTCTGCTTGCCCGCGCAGGGCCCGGTCGACGTCGGCGTCTCGCATTTGTAGTTCTTGCACACTTTGCTCGAGGCGGTGCAGTCGACGCAGGTTTCACCACCGATGCCGCAGCTATCGTCGAAGACGTTGATGAACTTCCAACAGGCCGAGACGCTCGAGTCCCAGCAGCCGGTGCAGCACGCGCCATCCCAGCACTTGCCGGGCTTGCCGTTGTCGGTGCAGGACGTGGTGCCGCCGGTCTTGCCAGTGCAATCGGTTCCGGTCGGCGTGTCCTTCACGCAGGTTCGCGTGCTGTCGCATTTCCACTTATAGCCTTGGTAGTCCGTGGGGCAGACATGGCATTGTGAGCCGGCCGACCCGCAGGCCGTATCCGCGTTGCCGGGGAGGCAGTTGGTGCCGTCGCAGCAGCCGGTGCAGCTGTTGCTCTGGCAGGTGCCGCCGCAGCCGTCCGAGGCGCCCTGGCATTTGCCGCTACAGCTCGGCGTGCAGCTGCTACCGCAGCTGCCGCTAGCGCAGCTCGAGCCCTGTGCGGCGCAGTTGGCGCAGGCAGCGCCGCCCTTCCCGCAGGCGTTGTCGGCGGTGCCAAGCTCACAGACGAAGCCCACGCAGCAGCCGGGGCAGCTGCTGCTCTTGCAGGTGCCGCCACACTCGTCAGCTGCGCCAGCGCATTTGCCCGCGCAGTTCGGCGTACATGAGGAGCAGGTCTTGTCGGGGCCGCATTTGCTGCCGACGGACTTGGTGCAGTCGGAGCATTGGGCCCCGTCCTTGCCACAGGCGGCGTCGGTCACGCCCGGGGTGCATTGCTCGCCGATGCAGCAGCCGCGGCAGTCGTTGACCTGGCATTTTCCGCCGCAGCCGTCGTCGGCGCCGGCGCATTTGCCCGTGCAGTTCGGCGTGCAGGAGGCGAGACAGGTGCGGTTGGCCGCGCTGCAGACGCCACCGCTGGCCGCGCAGTCGACGCAGGCGCCGCCGCCGCTGCCGCAGGCGTCGTTGCCCACACCGGAGCGACACTGGTTGTTCTTGCAGCAGCCGTTGGGGCAGTTGGTCGAGCTGCAGCCGGTGCTCTCCGGCACGCATTTCTTAGCCTGGCAGAGCAACCCCGTGTCACAGCTCAGACATTGCGCGCCCCCCGAACCGCAGGCGCTCTTCTGGTCGCCGGCGACGCATTGCGTGCCCAAACAGCAGCCATTGCAGTTGGCTGGGCTGCACGTCGTGGGAGGCAGATCCCCGCCTCCGTCGTACTTGCGAACGACACCGCCATCGGAACATGCCACCACGAGCACCGCTGCTGCCGAGAGCAGCGCAGGGATCGCCAAACGCCTCATCTGATCTCCCTTCACGAACGCGGAGCCATCTGGCCGCCGCGAGCCAACCTAGGAACACCCAGAAAAATGCCTCCCGTCGCCGGGCACAGCAACGCCGGCCGCTTTCTAGGCCTCAGAGAGCTCGCCGTACCACCCGTCTGGCTCATGTCTTCGGCTACGAAATCGGCTCGGCAGCTCAGCACCCGGCTCGGTCCCAAATGGGTGCTCCTAGAACTCACCAAAGCAGAGCCAGACTACACCGAGCGCCTCGGGCTGCCAATGACACAGATCACCCTCACTCGCGCTACGCCGACGAGAATCGTGAACGATTGCACAAAGAAAAGAAAGAAGAAGGCTCGGCGGCTGGATCGGGAGCCAGGCCTCAGGTGTCTTTCTGCTCGGCGGAGACTCCGTCGTCGGCCTCGGGATCGACGTGGTCTGTGCGCGAAAAGACGACGAAGGCCATCGCCGGCCGCTTGGAAGAGTCTCGCATCGCAAACTGCATACCGTCGAAGACCCAGCCCTCGGCGACCCACTCGTTGATGATCCCCTCGAGGTCTTCGTCGGTGACGGTCTGTGTTTCGACGACCTTATAGCGGGTCACTCGCATGCTCTCTCCATCAACCACGCTGGCGAGCCAGGGTTCGGGCGGCCTCGATGCCATGGAAGGTGACGATCGCCTCGGCGCCGGCGCGCTTGATCGCGAGCAGGTTCTCCAGCATCGCGCGCTCGCCGTCGACCCAGCCCTTCTCGGCGGCGGCCTTGAGCGACTGGTACTCGCCGCTGCCGGAGAAGCCTACGATCGGCAGGTGGGTCAGCTCGCGCAGCCGGTAGATGACGTCGAGGTAGGCCAGCGCGGGCTTGACGCCAACCATATCAGCGCCCTCCGCGATGTCGAGCTCGACCTCGCGGAGCGCGTCGTGGACGTTGGCCGGGTCGACCTGATAGGCCGCGCGATCGACGTCGTCGGGCCCGTCGACGGCCGGGTTCGAGACCTGCGCGTAGCTCGAGCGGTAGCGCACTGAGCAAGCCATCACCCCGACGCCGTCGAAGTCCTCCTCGTCGAGGGTCTCGCGGATGAAGCCGACCTGCCCGTCCATCGAGGCCGAGGGCGAGACGAAGTCCACACCGCAGCGGGCGTGCGTCACGGCCATCTCGGCGAGAAGCTCGAGGGTCGCGTCGTTGTCAACCTCGGCGCCATCGAGCACCTTGCCGGCCTTGCCCCTGGCCTTGCGCAGCACGCCGCCGTGCCCGTGGGAGGTGTAGGCGCTGACGCCGACGTCGCTGATCATCACCAGCTTGGCGTCGACCTCGCGGATCCGCCGCAGCGCCCGGCAGACGACGTTGTCAACCCGTACAGCGTCGCGCGCCAGCTCGTCGCGCTTACGCGGGATACCGTAAAGCAGCACCGCCCCTACGCCGAGGGCAGAGAGCTCCTCCACCGGCTCTCTCAGCTGATCGACCGAGTAGCGAAAGACCCCGGGCAGCCAGCGGCTCTCTTCGCGCACGCCCTCGCCGTCTGTGACATAGAGCGGGCAGATGATGTCCTGCGGACCGAGGTGCGTCTCGGCGAGCATCCGACGCAGGCCGGGCTTGTGGCGGCTGCGGCGGCTGCGGTACTCGGGGAAGGGCATCGGCGTCTCCTTCAGCGTTGGCTCGCGAGGTGTTGTTCGAGCGTATCGAGCAGCGCCGGCAAGGTATGGGGGGTGGCGACCACGTCGACACGCAAACCGACCTCCAGCGCCACGTCGGCGGTCACCGGGCCGATCGCAGCGACGACGACGGACGCCAGCAGCGTCTCGGCCTCGTCGCCGAGGATCCGCTGCAGGTTGTGTGCGGTGGAGCCGCTGGTGAGCAGCAGCGCGTCGACCCGCCCGGCGCGCAGCTCGGCCACGCCGCGCTGCCAGGCTGAAGGGGACGGCAGGACGTTGTCGTAGACCACGATATGCTCGACCATCGCGCCCCGATCGCGCAACCCGGCGACGAGGACCGCCCGCATCTTCCGCGCCCCAGGGAGCAGCACCGAGACTCCGTTGAGGTCCTTCGGTAGCGTCTCGAGAAGCCCCTCGGCGCGATACTCGGCGGCGGTCAAGGGTGGGGAAAAACCCAGAGCGATCACGGCATCGGCGGTGGCGGGCCCGACCACCGCGACCTGCCATGCGTGGGCAGCGTCGGCGAGCTCAGGGCGCGTCTCGAGCAGGCGGGCCAGCGCCTTCACCGCGTTGGTGCTGGTGAGCAGCAGCCAGCCTCTGCCCTTTCTTGTGACAGGCTGGGTTTCCAGCGCGCGGGTCAACGCCGAGAGATCGTCGCGTGGCGCGATCTCGATCGTGGGCATCCGCAGCGGCTCGGCCCCCCGTCGCAGAAGCTCTGTATAGGTCGCCTCCGCCTGGGCAACCGCGCGCGTCACGGCCACGACCTTGCCGTCCAAGGGGCTCATCGCAGCTCTCCATTGTTGATGACTCTGTTGATGACTCGCGCAGCCACACGAGGGCTGGCTCTTCTGGTGTCTCGCCTGGGATCCACGAGGAAGCAGCGACGACGGCCACAACTGCAGCCTGTCCCCTGCTCGTGCCTCGCGCAGGTTGTGGCCGAGACGATCGGGGCTATAGTAACGTCGTGCCACGCTCTCGAACTCACGCGCATCATCTCTCGCTGCTCATCCTGCTCTCGCTGCTCGTGATGGTGCCAGCCTGTAAGCACGGCAACAAGAGCAAGCGCGACGATCCGGCCACGGGGACCGCCGCTGCGAAGACGAGCGAGGAAAAAAGGCTCGGTCGCCCGGGCAAAGGCGTCGTGACCTTCCACCCCACCGGCAAGACCTTGAGGGTGCAGGTCGAGGTGGTACGCACCGCCGACGGCCTGGCTCGCGGGCTGATGTACCGCAAGCAGCTTCCCCAGCTCGCGGGGATGCTCTTCATCTTCCCCACCACCACGATCCAGACGTTCTGGATGAAAAACACCTACATCCCGCTGGACATGATCTTCGTCGACGACGCGACGATGAAGGTCGTCGGCGTCGTCGAAAACGCCGAGCCGATGACCACGATCCAGCGCTCGGTCGACACCGAGTCACGCTACGTCGTCGAGGTCAACGCGGGCTTCGCCAAGCGCCACGGGATCAAGGTCGGCACACCGATGCGCTATGAGGAGCTCGACAAGGGCACACGGTAGGCGGTCTGGAGGCGAGGCGGTCTGGAGGCGAGGCGGTCTGGAGGCGAGGCGGTCTGGAGGCGAGGCGGTTTAGCCTATGGCCTTGCTGGCCTTGGTCGCCTTCTTCGCCTGGGTCGGGCTGTCGGCGGCCTCTTCGCTCGCCAGCGCCTTCGCCTCCGACGTGGCCTTGCCGCGCCTCGGGCCCTTTTTGCGGCGACGCACGGCGACGCTCTGCTTGATCGATGGCTTGAGCTTCTGGTCGTTGGGGATGAAGCGCACCTCGGTCTTGATCTCGAATGAGAGCGTCGTCAGCAGCCGCTGCAGCTCGTCGGTGAGGTTCAAGCTCTCCAGAAAGCCCCTCAGCTCTGCTGCAACGATGCGGAAG
Organism: Pseudomonadota bacterium; assembly: GCA_002747355.1. Lineage (GTDB taxonomy): Bacteria > Myxococcota_A > Polyangia. Next base: position 18,092 of record PDPC01000002.1, read on the forward strand.
AGCTCGTCTTTGGTGCCCTGAGCCTGCGAGATCAGGTAGGTCGCGACGTCTTTGGGCAACGAAAACTCGTTGGCCAGCCGGCGCACGCCCTCTTCAGAGGTGAAGAGCGCCCCGAGGCCCGCGTAGAAGGTGCGCTTGACCAGGTCCGGCACCAATCCTTCGAGTCGCTGGCGAAAACGCTCATCTTTCGGGGGCTCTGCAGCGGGCTCGGTCTTGGCTTCACGCATGCATCAAGCGTAAGGCGGTGACGCTCCGTGTCAAGGAAAGCGGTGATCCGGGGCGTCTCCTGTCACGTCGCGCCAGCCCCTCCGGCTGGCGCGGGCTATTCTGACACAATGCGGCATTTCACCTTTATTGCCGAGAGTTTCACGCTGAGGCGATCCGAGCTATCATCACGCACGGGCGCTCGAGGTAGCGACGGGGTAGCGAGGGGTCATGGAAACGGCACAGGATCTAAGCAGCGAGCCAGCGATGACGTCCGCCACGAGCAGCGCCGCGCCCCGAGGCAAGCGTCGAGGCGCTCGCACTGGGCCGCTCGCCCGCCTCACAACGACAGAGACGACGCGCGTCGCCGAGGCGCAACAGGAGCGCCCGCGCCCCTCCCTCAAGCCTGTAGCTCAGACGCCAGTGAAGCCGCCGTGGCGGATCCTCAAGGCCTACCTGACCACCTTGGTGGTGCTCTGCTCCTACCTCTGGTTGCGCTTCGTCGCGCGCTATCGCTCGTCGGAGCTGATCGAGCGCCGCCTCGAGCGACTCCACGTCAAGAACGCCCGCCGCATCTACAAGGCGATCGTCGAGCTGCAGGGGCTCTTCATCAAGGTTGGGCAGCTCTTCTCCTGCATGAGCAACGTCCTGCCCCGGGCCTTCCGCGCCGAGCTCGAGGCGCTACAAGACCAAGTGCCGCCGCGACGCTATGAGGCGATCGAGCAGCGCATCCGTGACGAGTTCGGCGGGCGCGGCCCCGACGACCTCTTCGAGAGCTTCGACCGCACGCCGCTGGCGTCCGCGAGCATCGGCCAGGTCCACACCGCGAAGCTCCCCGGCGGCCACCGCGTCGCGGTCAAGGTCCAGTACCCGGACATCGAGGGCGTCGTTCGGGCGGACCTCAAGGCCCTCCGCGCGATCATCAACCTCGTCCAGCGCTTCATCCCCTACCAGCGCATGGACTCGATCTACAACGAGATCCGCGAGATCGTCCTCTCCGAGCTAGATTACACCGCGGAGGCACGAAACGCCGAGCTGGTGGCGGAGGCCTTCCCCGACAGCGGCGACGTCTCCTTCCCCAAGGTCGTACGCGAGCTGACCACGCGGCACGTGCTGACCACCGAGTTCGTCGAGGCGATGAAGGTCAACGACCTGCCGGCCATCGAAGCGGCAACGATCAATCGTAGCCAGCTCGCGCGGCTGGTGATCGAGTCCTACTGCCAGCAGATCTTCAAGCACGGCGTCTATCACGCCGATCCACACCCTGGGAACATCCTGGTGCAGCCCGGCCCGCGAGTCACCTTCATCGACTTCGGCGCCGTCGCCGAGCTCTCGGAGAATATGCGCCAAGGCCTGATCACGTTGATCCAGGCCGCGCTGAACCGCGACACGCCCCGCCTCACCGGCGCGCTGCAGCAGATGGGCTTCATCCCCTATCGCGCAGACCCGGACATCTACGATCGGGTGATCGAGTATTTTTACGGCCGCGTGCAGCGCGAGCTGAAGCTCGACTCGTTCAACCTCAAGGATCTGAAGTTCGACCCTGAGAAGGGGCTTCGAAACCTCGCCGACCTGCGGCAGATGGACATCTCGCTGGCCGACATCACCGAGAACTTCCACGTGCCGAAAGAGTGGATCATGCTCGAGCGCACGATCCTGATGGTGATGGGCCTCTGCACCGAGCTCGACCCCGAGCTCAACCCGATGGACGTGATCCGCCCCCACGTCGAGGAGATGGTGCTCGGCGAGGACGGCGACTGGTCGACGTTGATGCTCGACACAAGCCGTGACATGGCGCTCTCGGTGATCGGGCTGCCCAACGAGATCCGCAAGTTCACCAACCGCGCGATGAACGGCGACCTCGCCGTGCGGATGGTTGGCGCCGCCGATCCGGCGCCCGTCTATTACGCCCTGGGCCATCAGGCCATCTACACGGCGCTGGGTATCACCTCGGCGATCGGCGCGCTGCACTTTCACGAGCAGGGACTCGAGCGCTGGGTCACGGGCTGTCTGATCGCCGGCGCCACCTTCGGTGTGCTGCTGCTGCGCTCGTTCTGGGTCACGCATAAGCTGCTCCAGCGCCGGCGCCGCAAGCGCAGGTAGCCTAGAGCGCTGACCACCCTCCCGTCGCCACGCTGGTCTGCGACATCATAGCGGTTGTCGCTCGTCGGTTGCGTGCTACCAGCAGGCGCCCTGCTCGCTCCTACGCCGTGATTCCGCATCCTTCGCGCAGCTCGGTCCGCCAGTAAGCGGATCAGCGCTCTAGAGTCCGAGCTGGAGCTTGCGGGCCTCGAGGAGGTCGGCCTTGCGCCCGGGGGCCACCTCGCGCATCAGCGTGACGAGCGCGTTGACGCGGACCTTGTCCCGTCGGCGCACATGGACGGTGATCGCGTAGAGCAGCCCCTGCGCGGCCTGGGCGTCGTCGCGCGCAGCGCGCTTGGCGTAGGCTACGTAGAGCTTCGCCGCCTGGCCGTGGCGCTTGGCCAGGTGGTGCCAACCCGCCAGCGAGAAGCGCGCGTTCTGGGCGAGCGGGTGGTCTGCGAACTCGTTGACCAGCCGCAGCCAGAGCCTCGACGCCTGGGCTAGCCGCTTGGCGCCGCGCTCGCAGAGGGCGCCGTTGTAGAGCGCCAGGGGGACGAGCTTGCTGCCCTTCGGCGCGCGCCCGGCGACCATCGCGAAGGCCTCCGCGCAGCGTCTCCAGCGACGGCGCTTGGAAGCGCGCTCACCGCGGCGAAACTGCTGCTGCGCGATCAGCGTGCTCAAGGTGCCGCTCTTCGCGAGCTTGCGGCCAGCCTCGCTCTTGCCCAGCTTCTCGCTCCAGCGCGCCAGCGCCGCATGCTTGCCTCGCGCCTCCAGCGCCTCAAGCAGCAGCTTGGCTGCCGCGGGAGCCAGCGCGTGACCTGGGTAACGCTTCACGAGGCGCGCGAAGACCTTCACCGAGGCCAGCAGGTGGTCGTGCTCGTAGAGCACGCGAGCTTTGCAGAAGAGCACCGCCGCCGCGTCGGCCTTTCCCCGCTCGGCGGCGATGAAGGCCGCGAAGGCGGCGAACATCGGCTTGCGGTCGACGATGCGCCGTGGCTTGCCCGCGGGGCGCCGCACCTTCTTGCCGAGATGCAGCCGCTGCCACGCCAGCACCGCGCGCCGGAGGGCCACCTTCCGATCTTGCGCCGCCTTCGCCCGCTGCCGACGATCATGCCCCCGAAGCCCCGCCAGGGCGCCGTAGGCCAGCGCCGCGTCGCGCCAGCGCGAGAGCTTGGTGAGCATCGCAGCGCGGGTCAGTCGCATCTTCGGTGCTCGCGTGTCCAGGGCGTAGAGCGACAGCCAGAGCTCGCTGAAGGCCAGCGTCGTCTTTGCGGCCCCGGCCTTGGCTCCGCGCACCACCAGGCCGCGGAGCAGGGGCTCGACGAGGCGGTCACAGGCTTTACGCCGCTCCCCGGTCATCGCGCGCGCCGCCCCGACGAGGTGCCGCGCGGCGCTGACCTTCGCGTCGTCTCCGAGGGCGTCGCGCACGGCGGAGACCTTGCGCTCGCAGGAGGTCGCGGCATGCAGCTCGGGTGCCACGAGCAACGCCAGCGTCAGCGCCAGCGTCATGAAGAGGTGTCGGGTCATCAAGGGGGGACCTTCCCGCCCGAAGGGAGCGTGAGAGAGGACTCAGCGGCGAGCGCGGCGGCGCCGCCGGATCAGGGCCCAGCGCAGGACGAAACCGAGGGCCAGAAGCAGGTAGAACGTCACGACCGGCGCGGGTCGTCCGGCCTCGACATCGCAGGAACAGGCCTGATCATCCAACGCGCAGTCGGTCTCCGCTGGCGGGACGACACCGTCGCAGTTGTTGTCCTTGAGGTCGCAGGTCTCCTCGGCGCCGGGGTAGGACTTCGCGTCGTTGTCGTTGCAGTCCCAGCTCGTGCACTTTGGACCGATGCCGTGGCCGTCGCCGTCCTTGTCCTCGCAGACGAGACAGCCCTCATCGATCGACCCGTCGCAGTCGTTGTCCTTGCCGTCACCACAGATCTCCGTCATCCAGGGATGCGTGCCAGCGTCGTCGTCATTGCAGTCGGCCTTGGCGCAAGCGGTCCCCACGCCCCAGCCGTCGCCGTCCTTGTCGATACAGTCGACCCCGGGGCAACCATCGTCGGTGGTCCCATCGCAGTCGTTGTCCTTGCCGTCACCGCAGGCCTCGGTGGCCCAGGGGTGGACGTCCTTGTCGTTGTCGTCGCAGTCCTCGATCTTGCAGTCCGCGCCGACACCCCAGCCGTCCCCGTCGCCGTCGGTGCAGGCCACGCCGGGGCAGCCGTCGTCGATCGTGAGGTTGCAGTTGTTGTCGATCCCGTCGCCGCAGATCTCGGGCAACCCAGGGCCAATGGTTGGATCGCCGTCGTCGCAGTCGGGCTGGCCGTCTACGCCCCCGCCCGCCGGCTTGCCGTCACCGTCGCCGTCGAAGCTCGAGTTCTTGCAGCCATCGTCGGGGACCGTGTCGCAGTCGTTGTCGATCGCGTCGCCACAGATCTCCTCGGCGCCAGGCTTGGTCTTGAAGTTGAAGTCGTCGCAGTCTTGAGGCCCCGGACAGCCCCTCCCCACTCCGAAGCCGTCGGCGTCGCGATCGACGCACTCACGCCCCGGGCAGCCGTCGTCGGCGATCCCGTTGCAGTTATCGTCCTTGTTGTCGCCGCAGGTCTCTTTGGCCCAGGGGTAGACGTTTTTGTCGTTGTCGTCGCAGTCGGCCAGCACGCAGTCGGCGCCGACCCCAAAACTGTCGCCATCACCGTCCTTGCAGTCGACGCCCGGGCAGCCGTCGTCGACGGTCATGTCGCAGTCGTTGTCCTTGTTGTCGCCGCAGACCTCCTGCTGGCCAGGGCTCACCTGGGCGTCGGTGTCGTCACAGTCCGGGATCTTGGTGCACCCCTTACCCACACCATAGCCGTCCTTGTCGGCGTCTACGCATTGTGAAAAGGGGTAGACGTCGGGGTTTTCGTCGTCAGGATCTGGCATCGCGCAGTCCGCGCCTATGCCCCAGCCGTCGCCATCCTTGTCGACGCACTCGACGCCAGGGCAGCCGTCGTCGACGGTGAAATCGCAGTCGTTGTCCTTACCGTCGCCGCACTTCTCTTTGCCCACGCCTGGGTGCTGCTTCGGGTCTCTGTCGTTGCAGTCCGGGACGCCCTGCCAGCCTGGACCCACACCCCAGCCGTCGCCGTCCTTATCGACCCAGCCCTTGCCCTCGCCTTGCTTCTCTGGCGGCGCCCAAGGGTACACGTCGGGATCGTTGTCGTTGTAATCTTGGATCGCGCAGTCTGGGCCCACGCCAAAACCGTCGCCGTCCTTGTCTTCGCAGTCGACGCCGGGGCAGCCATCGTCGACCGTCAGATCGCAGTCGTTGTCGATGGTGTCGCCGCACTTCTCCTGCGCCTTGGGGAAGATCTCTTTGTTGTTGTCGTCGCAATCGGGCACGCCGAGGCAGCCCGGGCCGACGCCAAAGCCGTCGCCGTCCTGATCGATGCAGTCTGGATCCGTGGGCCCTGGCCCGGGACCCGTCACGCCCACGTTGACCGTCAACGCCAAGCTGAAGTTGTTGCCCTCGTCGGGCTCGGAGATGAAATCGTCGGTGTCGATGATCGCGTAGGAGGTGTAGCTCTTCTTTGGCGTGTTCGGCCGCGTGTAGGTCAGGGTCTTGCACTTCTTTTGGGCTAGGTTGAACACCGGCTTGACCAGGTCGCCAGGCTCGCCATAGGTCGGCGCGCGCTTGGGGCGATCGAAGTAGACGTCGATGAAGAACTTCGGCACGTCCGCCGCGCCTTTGTTGCAGACCTCGACCGTATAGGTGACCGTTGAGCCGCTGACCTGCGCCTCGAACTTCGAGACGTAGAGGTCCGGGTTGCGCATAATGTATGTGATCGGCGCCGGCGTGTTGTTGTTCTCGCGGCACTCGACGACGTAGTCGCCGCTGTCGATGCGAGCCCAGGCCACGAAGTCGCCGTTGGGTCGCAGCCCGCCAGCGACGCGCAGCTCATCTTCCTCACCGTCGCCGTTCGCGTCATAGCAGGTGTAGGCTGGCAGGTTCTTGATGCCCTTGAAGACCACCCCCATGTCGACCATCGGCGGCGAGCTCTGCCGATTGGGCCAGAAGCCCACGCGGAACTTCTTGGCGTCCATGCTCCCTTCGTTGCAGATCTTCACCACGTAGGTGAGGTTTGCGCCGTCTTTTTCGAGGGAAAACGACTTGATCCGCACGTCGGGACCGACGCAGACCTCGAGCGGGCCCGCGATCGGTCCGAGCGCTTTGGTGCCGAAGCGCAGATAGCTCTGATAGAGCCCGATCGGCACGTTGAGCCATGGCATCGTCCATGGGTGACCCAGCGGCGGCGCCGTGGCGCACCCGCTGACCACCTTGCTGTTGTCGACCGGGGTATCCTTATCCGGCTTCGACTGCAGATCGTGGTAGAGAAAAAGCGTCGCCAGGTTGAAGCTGCCATCGCAACCCTCGACCTTGTAGGTGACGTCCTGCTCGATGACCTCGGCATAAAACTTGTGGATGATCTGGGCCTCCGCAGGCGAGCCCAGGGCCAACACCAACGCCGCCACCACCCAGCCGCCCCCTGAAGGCAGGCCGCGCGCCATCTCCGAGGCGCCGACGCCTCTCGAGCGAAACCCATGCTGCAAGCTCGTCTGCATCGAAAAATCCTTATGCCTCAACGGTACCTGTAGCCCCGCCGCAGCGTCAAGGATCGCCCCACCGGTAGACCAGCCCAACCGTTTACAAACGGTTGAACTTCCGACAGGATAGGCACCGTGAAGCAACGCATCGCCATCGCGGCGCTGTTCGGCCTGTTCATCTGGGGTGGAGCCGCCAGCGCGAAGCCCAAGGTCGCGGTCGTCCCGCTAGGCAGAGGAGAGGCGTTGGTCCCCTCCGCGGACCTCGCCCGAGCGCTGGCCGCGCGGCTGAAGACCCAGGGAAAGGTCGAGCCCAAGCTCGTCTACCCGCTGCCGATGCCCTTGCCGCCGACGAGGTCCTCGCGAAAGGCGAAGCAGCTGATGAAGAAGGCCTTCGACGGCTTTCAGATGCTCGAGTTCACCAAGGTCCGCAAGCTCGCCCGCAAGGCGATGAAGATCTACAAGCGCGAGCTGAAGGCCGGCGCCCCGCCCGACGCTTACATCCAGGCGCTGCACCTCGTCGCCGCCGCTGAGCACTTTGACGGCAGGGAAAGCGAGGCCTTCAAACGGATGAACGACGCCTTGATCTGGCGCCGCCGTCCACCGCCAAAGGCCAAGTTCAACCCGGCGGTGCAGGCGCTCTACGCCAAGGTCGCAGGTGAGCAGCAGCATAGGGGCAAGCTGAAGCTGCAGATCACCCCTGGCGCGCTCTTCTGGCTCAACCGTCGACTCCAAGGTCCGGCGCGAGGCACCTTAGAGGTCCGCGCAGGGCTGTACCTGATGCGCATCGGCCGCCCAGGCTACGCCACCTGGCATCTCTGGCTGCGGGTACGCCCCGGGCAGACGCGGGAGGTCGCCGTCGAGCTGAAGAAGGGCCCGGTCCCCGAGGATCCCAAGCTGACCAAGCTGCGCCTCGAGGCCAACAGCGTGCCTGGCTCAACCAGCGCGACCTTGGCCACCGATCAGGAGGTCGACGAGGTGCTGCTGGTCAAGCCCGAAGACAGCTGTTCGCCCGCGACGTGTCCGATGCGGCTGCGCTGGGCTCGCGGCAAGAGCTGGAAGCTGAGAAAGCGGGTGGTCTATGTGGACGCCAAGGCGGAGCAGGCGGCCAGGCAGGCGCTGATCGTGCTCAAGCGCAAGACCCAGCCCTCGCTGGTACCGAGCCCCGGCGATGCCGCCCCCAAGGGGAGCCGGCGCTGTATGCTTGATTCGCAATGCTATTACAACGAGCGCTGTAAGAGCGGCATCTGTCAGAAGGTCACGCCGATCACGAGCAAATGGTGGTTCTGGACGCTGATCGGCGTCGGCGTCGCCGGCGTCGCGACCGCCATCGCTGTCCCCCTGGCAGCCCCCTCTGGGCCCGTGATCGAGGTCCGCTGACATGCGCACGTGCTGGAGATGTGGACGCCTGTCCTCGCTCTTGGGCCTCACGGGGCTGCTCGCCGTCGGCTGCAGCTCCGAGCTCGAGGTCAAAGGGGATGTGCAGCGCCTGATTGGCGAACGGGTCACCGTCGCGCTGCTCGAGGGCGACGAGGTCTTCTCCGGCCAGGTCGAGCTCAAAGACGCTCGGAACACGGTCTTGAAGACCCCCGAGCTGCTGGTGCGGCAAGAAGACGACCGCACGGTCTCTTTCGCCATCCCGCCAACCACCGCCGCGGGTCCGGCGACAGCGAAGATGCAAAAGAAGGGCAGCGAGGCGACCTACGACGTCGGGTTGACGATCTCCCGCGCCGCCGTCGCGCTCAGCGACAAGGGCGTCGTCGAGGCGCTGCCGCTGCCACCGAGCACGCTGAAGCCGGCCACGGTGACCGCGGGCCAGACCGGCCAGAGTCTCGCGCTGACGCCCGGCGGAGATCTGCTGATCACGCTCGCCTCCGACGACGTGGTCTTCTGGTCGATGAAGAAGACGCCGACCAACGTCGCCTCGTTCAAGCTGACCGACACGCGCTGCATCGCCGCGCTCCCCTCCGGGGTCATCGTGGGTACGTCGACGTCGATCCAGCTCTTCTACTTTGAGCTCGGGAAAGCCACCATCACCGGCCCCTCGTTGACAACCACCGAGACCGTCGCCCTCGGTGTCTCTCGCGACGGGAAGCGCGCCATCGCCCTGACCCACTGCGACACCACCGGCAACAAGCTGCCGGACTCGGACTGCCTCGTCGACATCGACCTCGCGGCGACGCCTCCCGTAGAGGTGCAGACCGTCGTCCTCGATAACGAGCAGAGCGCGACCCTCCTCGCCATACGCGACGATGGTAAAGGCGCCGTGGTCGCCGACAAGGGCACAATCTATGGGGTCACCTTCAAGACCAACCCAGCCAAGGTTAGCACGATCAGCTGGCCTGGCGCGAAGCCCGTCAGCATCGCCAGCCGGCTGACCATGATCGAGGATCACCCCAACGACCTCTTCGCCGTGGCCGACTCGACGAGCAAGACCATTCGGATGATCGGCTTCAAGGGCACAACCCTGCAAGACGTCTCCCAGACCACCCTCGACGTCCCACCGACGCTGATCGGCTTCGGTCGGCAGACAGACCTCTTTGTGGCGAGCGGGACCAAGCTGCTCAAGATCGACGCGTCCCAAGATCCGCCAGCGGTGACGCGGCTCTCGCAGCAGCTCTCGTCAAGACCCATCGCCTTCGTCGTCCAGCCCTAGCACCCCTCGAGCACGCAGAGAGGCACGATGGACACCTTAATCATCCTCGGCGTCTTGGTCATCTTGATGACCGGCCTCAGCAAAGCGGCCGGAAACCCGGTCGGCCACAGCGAACGATTCCGCCGGCGCCGGCTCTTCAACTGGCTGCCCCTCGGCCTGACCTACGCCTTCCTCTACATGGGCCGCTACAACCTCACGGTCTCGAAGAACGCCTTCGGCGACGCGCTGATGACCAAGCAGGACTTCGGGCTGATCTTCGCTGCTGGCACCGTGACCTACGCCTTCTCGTTTCTGATCAACGGCCCGCTGATCGACCGAATCGGCGGCACCAAAGGCATCATCATCGGAGCCTACGGCAGCGCGATCATGAACAGCGCGCTGGGCGTGCTGACCTATCTGCTGCTCAACGGCACGATCCAGGTCAACCTCGTCGCGGCCTTCTCGGTGATCTACGCGCTGAACATGTATTTTCAGAGCTACGGCGCGGTCTCCATCGTCAAGGTCAACGCCAACTGGTTCCATGTGCGTGAGCGCGGCTCCTTCTCTGGTATCTTCGGCATGCTGATCTCCTTGGGGATCTACTTCGCCTTCGACTGGGGCAAGGCCGTCGTCGACGCGACCAACGTCGTGGCCCCCAAGAGCATCGGGATCTTTCAGGGCGTGCTGCGCTCGCTGCTCGTGGGCGACGGCGTGACCGTCAACCAGACCTGGTGGGTCTTCTTCATGCCCGCCGTCGTGCTGACGCTCTTCGCCACCCTCGACCTGCTCATCCTCCGCGACACGCCGGCGCAAGCAGGCCTGGAGAACTTCGACACCGCCGACGCCTCCTCCGGCGATGAGGACGAGGAGTTCTCGCTGGTCAAGCTGCTCAAACAGATCCTGACCAACAAGACGATCCTGATCATCGCCGCCATCGAGTTCTGCTCCGGCGTGATGCGCAACGGCGTGATGCACTGGTATCCGATCTACGCCAAGGAGATGGAGGTCGCCGAGACCTTCTTCTTTCGTGCCCATTGGGGGCTCGTCCTCGCCATCGCCGGCATCTCCGGCGGCGTCTTCGCCGGCTTCATCTCGGATAAGGTCTTCGGCTCGCGGCGCGGCCCCGTGGCGGCGCTGCTCTATGGCTCGATGACCGCGCTGACCGTCGGCATGGTCTTCGTGCTGAAGGCGGACTTCGCCCTCGGTGTGGTGGTCTCGGTGATGTCGATGGCCGTGATCGGCGTCCACGGGATGCTCTCGGGCACGGCGACGATGGACTTCGGTGGGCGGAAGGCCGCGGGCACGGCGGTCGGTGTGATCGACGGCTTTGTCTATTTGGGTACAGGCCTGCAATCGTTCTCCCTTGGCTTTCTGACCTCCAAGAGCTGGCGCTACTGGCCGGTCTTCCTGATCCCCTTCGCCGTGCTCGGCACAGCGCTCGCGATCAAGATCTGGTTCGCCTTCCCGGGGCCGGCCAAGGGCAAAGGGAGCCACTGAGCGCCCATGAGCTCCCAAGGCGACAGCGACGAGCGGCTCTCGACAGCAGGAGATAACCCCTCCGGCGAGCCGCCGCTCGCCTCAATGGAGACGCTCCCGCCCGGGACGCTGCTCGCTGAGCGCTTCGAGCTCTACCGCCACCTCGGCGACGGCAGCATCGCCTCGACTTACCTCGCCGTAGAGCACTGTGGCTGCGGCCTGCGTCGCCTCGCCACGGCGAAGCTGCTCAAGCCGGCGATCGTCGATGATAGGGGCAGGTTGGCGTCCATCCTCGCCAACGGCCGCTCCCTCGCCGCGAGCACCTCGCCGCACCTGGTCGCGCTCCGAGGCGCCTTCATCGATGGCGACGAGAGCCGCGTCTGCGACGAGGAGCCCTTCATCGCCAGCGACTACGTCGCTGGTGAGAGCCTGCTGACAATCCTCGCGCGCTGCACACAGCTCGAGCGCCCCCCGCCCACGCCTATCGCCCTGCGCATCGCCGCCGACGCCTGCGCGGGCCTCCGCGCGCTTCACGCGGGCTGCTGCGGCGCGCCGCTGCTGCATCACGCCCTGCGGCCGGCCAACCTGCTGGTCGCCTACGATGGGCACGCTTGCCTCGCAGACGCTGGCATCGCCGCCACACCAAGCCAGCTGCTCAGCGACGCCGCGCTCTCTGTGGGGCTCGCCCAGTTCATCGCGCCCGAGCTCTTGCCAGAGGCCGCCGTCGAGGTCTTCGACGATCCCGTTGGCCCGACCACCGACATCTACGCGCTCGGGGCGGCGCTTTACGTGATGGTCACCCTGCGCTTCCCTTTCGACGACAAGCAGCTCGGCGAGCTGATCGCGACCAAGCAGCAGGCCGGCGCGATCCCCGCGCGGAAGCGACGAGGGGCCGTCCCCGCGGACCTCGAGGCGCTGCTCACTCGAAGCCTCTCTGCGATGGCCGATCAACGCCAACAGAGCGCCGACGAGCTCGGAGCCGAGCTCCTCTCCTTGATCGGCGGGGCAGACGAGGTAGCCGAGCACCGGGACGTCGCGAGCTGGCTCTCGGAGCTCTTCGCTGAGCAGCTTCCGAGCAAGCAACAGGTGCTGCGCAAGCTGCTCTGGCCGAACGAAGAGGAGGCACAGGTCGTCCTCACGCCTCCCCCTCAGCGAGCGCTCCCAACGACCAAGGTCGAGGCGCCACCGAACGAGGAGCCTACGCGGGCCAGCCTGACGGCGATGCCAGCGACAGGTCACGTCTCCTTCGGCAAGGCGATCCCTAGAGACGAGGTCAGCACCGGCCTGCTGCCGGAGAGCGAGACCGCCTCCGCGACTCGAATCCAGACCAAGCTCGAAGCCCCCTCTGCGGCGACGTCTCTCACGAGTGGACACGCGCCGCTGGCGCTCGTCGGGTCGTTCGCTGATCCGCCCCAGGAGGAGGACACCGCGGTGTCCGCGCTGCAGGAGGCCCTCTCCGACCCGGCGACGATCGGTCGCGAACGCTCATCGAACACTCACGGCGCCCACGCCTTACCGCTGCTCACGAACGCAGGCACCACCCCAGAGCCCGAGCCGGCCTTCGGCCACAAGCCCGACCCGCTCGGTCAGCCGGAGGGCGACACCATCCGTGCGGCCAAGCCGGCGCGCGAGTGGAACGCCACGGAGATCGACCTGACCACGATCCCCTTCGACGATACCGACGAGAAGACCGACGTTGGGCAGCTACCAACCGCCGAAGATGGCGGCGACCAGCAGCGCTGACGCGAAGCACCTCTCCGCCTGTGTGGGGAGAGGCTACGAGACCATGACGGAGCCCTGATGAGCAAGACCCCCAACGACAAGACCCCCTTGCAGATCGATCTCACGGTCGACACCCTCGGCGAGGCGACGCATCCCTCGCCCCTCGAGCTCTCCACCCAGCTCGACGACGAGATCGCCAACTACACACCCGACGGCGTCCACGTGCTCTTCGATCCTTCGCGCACAGACCTCGCGATGTCCGACGCTGAGCGGATGATGGCCACCAGCGACCTCGACGCGAGCAGCTACGAGCTGGTCGGGCCGAGATGCTTCGAGCTTGCCGGGCCACGAGAGCGGACCTTCTTCGAGGGCCCCAAGACGACCGCGGCGATCCTCACCTGCGGCGGCCTCTGCCCTGGGCTGAACAACATCATCCGCGACGTCGTGCTCACGCTCTGGCATCACTACGGCGTGCGGCGGATCTATGGTGTGCGCTACGGCTACCGCGGTCTGGCCGCCTTCACGCCAGATCCGCCGATCGAGCTCAAGCCGGCGTCAGTGGCCCATATTCACATGCTGGGCGGTACGACCCTCGGCTCCTCGCGGGGGCCGCAGAAGCCCGGGGAGATGGTCGACACGTTGCAGCGCCTCGGCGTGAACCTACTAATCGTCGCAGGCGGCGATGGCGGCATGCGCGGCGCCAAGGCGATCTACGAGGAGGTCAAGCGCCGTGAGCTGTCGATCTCGGTGGTCGGCGTGCCGAAGACGATCGACAACGACCTGCCCTTCATCGAGCGCACCTTCGGCTTTGACACGGCGGTCTCTATCGCCGTGGACGCGATCCAGGCCGCCAACGTCGAGGCCACCGGGGCGCCCAACGGCGTCGGCCTGGTCAAGCTGATGGGGCGTCACTCTGGCTACATCGCCTCGGCCGCCTCCCTCGCCTCGCGAGACGTCAACCTGGTGCTCGTGCCCGAGCTGCCCTTCACACTCGAGGCGGTCTACGCCTGGTTACGCGAACGGCTGGCACAGCGCGGACACGCCGTGATCGTCGTCGCCGAGGGCGCGGGGCAAGAGCACCTCGAGACCGCGGCGAGCACCGACGCCTCTGGCAACGTCAAGCTCGGCGACATCGGCCTCTTCCTGCGCGACGGGATCAAGACCGCGCTCTCGGACATCGAGCTCAACCTCAAGTATATCGATCCGAGCTACATCATCCGC